>NZ_PKUB01000005.1 GCF_002868845.1 Desulfuromonas sp. | reverse complement strand
TCACTCAAGACGCAAAGGCGCAAAGAAGGGCGGGGGCAAAACTGGCTGGTTTTTGATTCCCTTGGCGTCTTTGCGGCTTTGCGTGAGACAAAAGGTTTAGGACTGTCGCTGTCATGAATCTGTTGGACCCTGACACCATCGATCGCCTCAAATCCAAGGCCGCCGCCACCGCCCACCCCATGGAGATGGCCGTCGACGTGCTGCGGGCGATCCAGGACCACCACGGCTGGGTTCCCGACGCGGGCGTGGAGCTGGCCGCGGAGATCCTCGGCACCTCGCCCCTGAAGGTGGAGGAGATCGCCACTTTCTACGACAAGATCTACCGCTCCCCGGTGGGGCGCAGGGTCATCCACGTCTGCGACTCGATCTGCTGCTGGAGCCGCGGAGGGGAGGAGGTCGCCCGCCACTTGCAGGAGCGCCTCGGGATTCCCCTCGGGGGGACGACCTCCGACGGCGCTTTTTCCCTGCTGCCGACATGCTGCCTCGGCGCCTGCGGCGAGGCCCCGGCGATGATGATCGGAATGACGACCCACGGCGACCTGACGCCCGAGAGGATCGACGCCATTTTGGAGAAGGAACGGACGGAGGAGGCGCCATGACCACTCCCCAGCTCCTGTTCAAGAATCGCGTCCCCGGCGAAACGGCCTTCCTCGACGTCTACCGCCGGGGCGGCGGCTACGCGGGGCTGGAGAAGGCCCTGAAGACCATGACCCCGGCCGAGGTGACCGAAGAGGTCAAGGCCTCGGGACTGCGCGGCCGGGGCGGGGCGGGTTTTCCGACCGGAACCAAGTGGTCCTTCTTTCCCGCCGAGGCGGGGGGCGAGAAGTACCTGGTGGCCAACGGCGACGAGATGGAGCCGGGGACCTACAAGGACCGGGAGCTGCTGCGGGCCGACCCCCACCAGCTGGTGGAGGGGATGATCATCGCCGCCTACGCCATGCAGATCCCGGTCGGCTACGTCTTCGTCCGCTTCGCCTACGAGGAGTGCAGCCGCAACCTGGAGCGAGCGATCGACGAGGCGAAGGAGGCGGGTTACCTGGGCGGGGACATCCTCGGGACGGGCTTCAGCTTCGAGCTCCACGTCCACCGCAGCGCCGGGCGCTACATCCTCGGCGAGGAGACGGCCCTGCTGAACGGCCTCGAGGGGCGGCGGCCCAACCCCCGCTCCAAGCCCCCCTTCCCGGCCCAGGCGGGGCTCTTCGGGCGGCCGACCAACGTCAACAACGTGGAAACACTGGCCAATGTGCCGCACATTCTCACCGGAGGCGCCGAGTGGTTCTCCGGCCTGGCCCGGACGAAGAAGGGGGCCGGCACCAAGCTCTTCGGCCTCTCGGGGCACCTGGAGAAAACTCCCTGCGTCGAGCTGCCCGTCGGGATTTCTCTCGGAGAACTGGTCGAAACTCACGGCGGCGGGGTGCGCGGCGGCCGCAGGTTCAAGGCCTGCCTGCCGGGCGGCGCCTCGACCCCCTTCCTGACCCGGGACCACTGGGATGTGGCGATGGACTTCGACAGCCTCGCCGAGGCGAAGAGCCGCCTCGGCACCGGCTGCGTCACCGTCTTCGACGAGTCGACCTGCATGGTCGCCGCGACCCTCAACCTGAACCGCTTCTTCGCCCGGGAGAGTTGCGGCTGGTGCACCCCCTGCCGGGACGGGCTGCCCCTGGTCAACTGGCTGCTGGAGAGGATCGAGAGGGGCGAGGGGACGGCCGAAGACCTGGAGATGCTCCGGGACCAGGTCCGCAACATCACCGGCCGCTCCTTCTGCGCCCTCGCCGAAGGGGCCATGGGTCCGGTGGAGGCCCTGCTGAGGCTCTTCGGGGACGAGCTGGAGGATCACGTCCGAAAGGGGCGATGCCCTTTGAAACCGTGACGCGTGACGCGTCACGCGAAAAACAATTGGTTTGCCTGGCCCCCATTACGAGAAGTTTCATTCGGATTTTCACGAGTCACGAGTCACCTGTCACGAATCACGGACCCTATGCCCACTCTGACCATCGACAACCGACAGATCACCGTCCCCGAGGGGACCAACGTGCTCGAGGCGGCGAAGGCGCTGGGGATCGTCATCCCCCACTTCTGCTACCACGAGGCGCTGGGCGCCGTCGGGGCCTGCCGGCTCTGCGCGATGAAATTCGTCGAGGGGCCGGTGAAGGGAATCCAGATGGCGTGCACCGTCAAGGCCGCCGACGAGATGGTCGTCTCCACCCTCGACCCGGAGGCGGTGGAACTGCGGGCCCACGTGATCGAATGGCTGATGACCAACCATCCCCACGACTGCCCGGTCTGCGACGAGGGGGGGGAGTGCCAGCTGCAGGACATGACGATCGCCGGGGGGCACTCGGTCCGCCGCTTCCGGGGGCCGAAACGGACCTACCGGAACCAGGATCTTGGCCCCTTCGTCGAGCAAGAGATGAACCGCTGCATCCAGTGCTACCGCTGCGTACGCACCTACCAGGACTACTGCGGCGGGGACGACTTCGGCGTCCTCGGCAGCCGCAACCGGGTCTTCTTCGGACGCTTCCGGGAGGGCCGCCTGGAGAGCCCCTTCTCCGGAAACCTGGTGGACGCCTGCCCCACGGGGGTCTTCACCGACAAGACCTACCGCTTCCGCAGCCGCTTCTGGGACCTGGAAGAGGCCCCCTCGGTCTGCCCCCACTGCTCCCTCGGCTGCGCCACGCTCCCCGGCGCCCGCTACCGGGAGCTGCAGCGGGTCCGCTCCGGAGTCAACAGGGAGGTCAACGGCTTCTTTCTCTGCGACCGGGGGCGTTTCGGCTACGGTCACGCCAACCACCCCAAGCGCCCCCGCATCCCGAAAATTGATGGCCGAGAGTCCTCCTGGGAAGAGGCCCTCTCCGAGACGGGCAAACGCCTGGAGGCCGCCCTGGCGTCCGACGGGCCGGGTGCCGTGGCCTTTCTCGGCTCGCGGCGCGCCTCTCTGGAAGCAGGGGCCGCCCTGAAGGGGTGGGCCGGTGAACTCGGCAGCGACCGGGTCGCCTCCGAGTGCCACCCGGGGCTCGACGGGGCGGCCCGCACCGCCGCCGCCCTCCTCGGCGATTTCGCCTGCTCCCTGGAGGAGGTGCGCCGCAGCGACCTCGTCGTCCTGGTCGGGGCCGACCCCCTCGCCGAGGGGCCGATGATGGCCTTGGCGGTGCGCCAGGCGGTGCGCGAAGGGGGGGCCGTCGTCGTGATCGACCCCCGCCCCGTGGGACTGCCCTGCGCCGCCGAGCGCATCTCCCTCCCCCCGCACCTTCTGCACCCCGCCCTGGAGGCCCTCGCCTCGGGGACCGGGGCCGCCCTGCCGGAAGAGGGGGGGGCCCGGGTGGAGGATCTCGCAAAGCGACTGAGGGATTCCCGTCACCCGGCACTGGTAGGGGGCGCCGCCCTCCTCGGCGGGCACGGCGTCGCCGCCCTCGCCCGGGCGGCCAGTGCCCTGTCGAACGAAGAGCGCCCCTGCGGGGCCACCATCCTGCTTCCCGGACCGAACAGCTATGGCGGCGCCCTGCTGGCCGGGGACGGACCTGACTTCGACACCCTCCTCGACGGGATGCTCGGCGGGAAGATCAAGGCCCTCGTCTGCCTGGAGAGCGACCCCCTCCTCGACCACCCCGACCCGGGGCGTGTCGAGGCGGCCCTGGCCCGCCTCGACACCCTGGTCGTTCTGGACTGCCTGCCGACCCGGACGCTCCACGGCGCCGACATCCTTCTGCCGACCCGGGCCCCGGCCGAGTCCGACGGAACCTATGTCAACAACGAGGGGCGCATGCAGACCTATGCCCGGGTCTTCGAACCGGGGATTCCGATAAGTGTCTCCGGCGGCGGCGACCACCCCCCGCGCACCTTCCGCCCCGACACCCCGGGTGAACAACCGCTTCCGGCCTGGGCTGTCCTTGAGATGCTGCGCGGCCGCCCCGCCGAGCTGACAGCGGTCCGCTCCGAGCTTGTCGAAAGCGACGCCCGTTTTTCCGGCCTGGAAGAGCTCGAGGCGGGCGGGACCGGGCAGCGAGTCACGGGAAGCGGTACCCTGCCGCCAGCCGGGGAGCCGCCCCTGCCCGGATGCACCCCCGGGGGAACCCTGCAACTGCTGTCGGTGGACGCCTTCGCCGGCTCCGAACCCTTCTCGGCCCTGTCCGGGCCGCTGGTCGCGATCCGGCCGGAGCCGCACCTGCTGATCTCCCCGGCCGACGCCGAACGACTGGATATCGAGGACGGGGCCCCGGTGCGCCTGACCACCGAGCGAGGCCACCTCGCCCTCCCTGCACGCCACGCCGCCCCCCTTCCACCGGGCCTCCTCCTCCTGCCGCGCCTGCTCGGGACGGCCAGCGAGCCCTTCGTTCCCGGGGGGCCGCCCCTCGACTGCACCGTCGAACGGGAGGGGGAACGATGATGGAGATGCTGATCACCCTGGTCCTGATCCTCGTCAAGCTCGGCCTGATCTTCGCCGTGATCCTGACCCTGGCCGCCTACCTGGTCCTCGCCTAGCGCAAGGTGCTGGCCCGGATGCAACTGCGCTACGGGCCCAACCGGGTCGGCCCCTTCGGCCTGCTCCAGCCCCTGGCCGACGTGATCAAGCTCCTCACCAAGGAGGACACCGTTCCCGACGGGGCCGACCGTGGCCTCTTCCTGATCGCCCCGGGCCTGGCGGCGGTGACCGCCCTCCTTGCATTCGCCGTGGTCCCCTTCGCCCCCCCCCTGCATCTCTTCGGCAGGGAAATCC
The DNA here is from genome assembly GCF_002868845.1 of Desulfuromonas sp. Taxonomy (NCBI): domain Bacteria; kingdom Pseudomonadati; phylum Thermodesulfobacteriota; class Desulfuromonadia; order Desulfuromonadales; family Desulfuromonadaceae; genus Desulfuromonas; species Desulfuromonas sp. Next base: position 2,511 of record NZ_PKUB01000005.1, on the reverse strand, counting down.
CGATGGTGGTCTGCGACCTCAACGTCGGCGTCCTCTACTTTCTCGGCCTCTCCTCGCTGGCGGTCTACGGCGTCGCCCTCGGGGGGTGGGCCTCCAACAGCAAGTACGCCCTGCTCGGGGCGATCCGGGGCCTGGCCCAGCTCATCTCCTACGAACTCTCCATGGGCTTGGCCCTGGTCCCGGTAGTCCTGTCTGCCCGCTCCTTCTCCCTCACCGACATCGTCAACGCACAGGAGGGGCTCCCCTTCATGCTCGTCCACCCCCTGGCCTTCCTGATCTTCCTGGTCAGCGTGGCGGCGGAGTCGAAGCGCATCCCCTTCGACATCCCCGAGGCGGAGAACGAGCTGGTGGCGGGCTTCCACACCGAGTACTCGGGGATGCGCTTCGGCCTCTTCTTCGTCGGCGAGTACATCAACATGATCATCCTCGGCAGCATAACCGCGGTCTTCTTCCTCGGCGGCTGGCACGGACCGCTGCTGCCGCCGGTGGTCTGGTTCGGCCTCAAGGTTCTGGCGGTCAGCTTCTTCTTCATCTGGATGCGAGGCACCCTGCCTCGCCTGCGCTACGACCAGCTCATGCACTTCGGCTGGAAGGTCCTGATCCCCCTCGCCCTGCTCAACGTCGTGGTGACGGGGGGGGTGTTGTTGTGGATGCGGGGATAAAGCAGCTGTCAGCCGCAAGCTGTCAGCTCTCAGAAAAAGCATGAACGGCGCAGGCTAAAACTGGAACTTGAGGTTTTAATACCGACAGCTGATCACTGAAAGCTGATAGCTATGACTCTCTGGCGTGACATCAAAGGAACGGTGCAGCCCTTCTGGGTAACCCTGCGCTACCTCTTCCGGAGGCCGGTGACGATCCAGTACCCGGAAGAGAAGCGGGTGCCCTCGCCCCGCTACCGGGCCCGCATCGTCCTGACCCGCGACCCGCAGGGGGAGGAGCGCTGCGTGGCCTGCTACCTGTGCAGCGCGGCCTGCCCGGTGGACTGCATCTCCATGCAGGCGACCGAAAGGGTGGACGGACGGCGCTACGCCGCTTGGTTACGCATCAACTTCGCCCGCTGCATCTTCTGCGGGTTGTGCGCCGAAGCCTGCCCGACCCTCGCCATCCAGATGAGCCCCGACTACGAGATGGGCAGCCGCGACCCCCTCAAGCCCGTCTCCGAGAAGGAGGACCTGCTCATCGACGGCGGCGGCAAAGACGACCGTTACAACTTCTACGAGCATGCCGGCATCGGGGTGGCAAATCCCCGGGGGGCCAACGCGGACGAAAGGCCGCCAGTGGACATCAGAACCAACATGCCTTAACGGGGAAGGGTTTCCCGATTTTACCAATCACGCGTCACGAATTACGAGTCACGGATTCTATGGCATCGGTCCTCTTCTACATCCTCGGATTCACCGCCCTAGCGGCGACGGGACTCTGCGTCACCCGGCGCAACCCGGTCCACGCGGTGATCTATCTGGTCAACGCCTTTTTCGCCCTGGCCCTCCTCTTCTACCTGCTCGGGGCGCCCCTGGTGGCGGCCTGGGAGGTGATCATCTATGCCGGGGCGATCATGGTGCTCTTTCTCTTCATAATCATGATGTTGGAGCTGGCCCCCCAGGAGGAGCTGCGGGGACCGGGATGGCTGCGATGGGCTCCGGTGGCGCTCCTCTCCGCTGTCCTCCTGGGTTGCACCCTCCTCCTCATGGCGGCGGACCCGGGGGGGGCCGACGGCGTACCGACCTACTACGCCTCCCCGCGGACCTTCGGTTACGCCCTTTTCAAGGAGTACGCCCTGGCCGTGGAGATCGTCTCCTTCCAGCTCCTCTTCGCCGCCGTCGGGGCCTTCTACGTCGGCAAGGAAGGCTGGGGCCGCAAAGGGGAGGAGGGTCCATGATCGTCCCCTTCGCCCACGTTCTGGCCTTCTCGGCCGCCCTTTTCGTCATGGGACTGGGGTGCGTTCTGGCCCGGCGCAACCTGATCATGATCCTCATCGGGGTCGAAATCATGCTCAACGCCGTCGGCCTGACCCTGGTCGGGGCCTCGGCCCTCTGGCAGAGGGTGGACGGCCAGATCTTCGTCATCTTCCTCATGGCCATGACCTCGGCGGAGGTCTCCATCTCCCTGGCCATGGTGGTCTACCTGCGGCGCCGCAAGGGAACGGTCGACGCCGACGCCTTCGACGGGATGAAGGGATGAAAGAGAACCTGCTCTTCCTCATACCCCTGCTTCCCCTGGCCGGGGCGGCGGTCAACATGGTCCTGGGAACGCGCCTGCCGCGCCGCCTGGCGGTGGCCATCTACGTATCGAGCGTGGCCGCGGCGACGCTGCTGACCATGCTGTTGTGGCCCCTCTGCGGCGGGGAGGGGACCCGGGCGACCCTCTATGCCTGGCTGGAGAGCGGCTCCTTCCGGGCCCCGGTGGAGATCCTCTTCGACCCCCTTTCGGCCCCCATGGCCCTCATGGTGACGAGCGTCTCGACCCTCATCCACATCTACGCCTCGGGCTACATGAAGGAGGAGCGGGACT
>NZ_PKUB01000004.1 GCF_002868845.1 Desulfuromonas sp. | reverse complement strand
GATCTCCTCATCCAGGGCATAGCGTATCTTATACCCTCTATCGACCAGAAGATCGAAGGCTTCGCTTCGGGCCTCTTCGCGTTTCTCCGGAGAGAGCTCACCATGGAACTTAACCTGCGAAGGCAAGATTTTTTCGGCCGCCCGCTGGAGTTCATAAACGGTAACAGGAACCCCCCCGACCCTGGCAACAAGGGCCTCCGCCGCCAAAACATTCTGGGGGATGGAGCAATTCACCAAAAAGACAGCCAGAAAAACAGGGAACAGCAACCGAACGAAAGCCATTGATTTTCTCCCATACTGGTTTGAAAAAAGGGTAGTCCTGAAAGCCCGAACAAAAAAGATGGCCGGCTTTCGAAAAGAACCTGGTCCAAGACACAAAAAAGGCGACCCATCAGGGTCGCCTCCTTGTGATCTGGCGGGGCTGACGGGACTCGAACCCGCGACCTCCGGCGTGACAGGCCGGCGTTGTAACCGACTCTACTACAGCCCCTCGTGTACAATTCAAAGCAAGGCCATTAAGCCTTACAAAGTGGTGGGCGAAACAGGGCTCGAACCTGTGACCCTCGGCTTGTAAGGCCGATGCTCTCCCAGCTGAGCTATTCGCCCAAGGGTATAAAATGGCGGGGCTGACGGGACTCGAACCCGCGACCTCCGGCGTGACAGGCCGGCGTTGTAACCGACTCTACTACAGCCCCGCAGAAGAAAATAGGAAACAGAAAATAGGCGAATTCGTACTGCAGGAAGGCGGCTATTTTCCGTTCCCTAATTTCCTTAAACAGAAACCCGCTTAGCGCAGCGGATACCCGAAACTACTGTACAGCGTCTTTCAGAGCTTTGCCAGCCTTAAACTTGGGAGTCTTGGCGGCGGCAATCTGAATCTTCTCACCAGTCTGGGGGTTCTGACCGGTACGGGCAGCGCGCTCGCCGACGCTGAAGGTACCGAAACCGACGAGGGCGACCTTCTCACCAGCCTTCAGGGCCTCTGTCACGGCATCGACAAAGCCCTTGAGAGCCTTCTCTGCATCAGTCTTGCTCAGCCCCGCCTTTTCCGCCATCGCATTAACAAGGTCCGCTTTAGTCACAACATACCTCCCAATTAGGAATTATTAAAAGCACTGCTGAAAGCGCGCTATTTATAGCAAACTTCAGAAAAGAGTGTCAAGAGAATATTTGCCTGAAAGCCTTAAATTTAGTGACGTACCGGCTCCTCGACAGCAGGCTTCAGGTCGGGACCCTCGGGCCTTCCCCCAATGGGGGCCGCAACCATGAGAGCCTCCTCGAGGACCTGGTCCATGTGGGAGACGGGCATAACATCGAGAGCCTTGAGGATCTGAGGGGGAACGTCCTCCAGGTTCTTCTCGTTCTACTGGGGGATAACAACCCTTGTAATCCCAGCCCTTTTGGCCGCAAGGAGCTTCTCCTTGAGACCGCCGATAGGCAGAACCCTGCCGCGAAGGGTGATCTCCCCCGTCATGGCCAGATCCCGGTCAACGACCCGCCCGGTCAACGCTGAGGCCAGGGCCGTGGCCATGGTGATGCCGGCCGATGGCCCGTCCTTGGGGATGGCTCCCTCGGGGACATGAATGTGAATATCGATCTTGGAGAAAAAATCTTTTTCCAAGCCGAGCTCCTTCCACCGCGAGCGCACGTAGGTCATGGCGGCCTGAGACGATTCGCGCATCACCTCTCCGAGTTTTCCAGTGACGGTGAGCTTGCCCTGACCCGGGAGGATGGCCGTCTCGATGGTCAGCAATTCGCCGCCGCTCTCGGTCCACGCCAGACCGGTGGAAAGGCCGACCCGGTTCTCCTCTTCCTTCACCCCATAGCTGAAACGGGGCACCCCGAGATATTTTTTTATCTGCAGGGCGGCGACCTGATAGCGTTTCTTCTTGTCTTTGGCCTTGACGACTTCCCGGGCGATCTTGCGGCAGATATTGGCGATCTCCCGCTCCAGGTTGCGAACCCCGGCCTCCCGGGTGTAGCGGCGGATAATCTCGTAGAAAGCCGTATCGGAAAAACTGACCCGGTCGGCGGGCAGCCCGTGGGCCTCCAATTGCTTGGAGAGGAGATAACGACGGGCGATGTTGAGCTTCTCCTCTTCGGTATACCCCTCGATGCGGATGACCTCCATGCGGTCCTGAAGGGGCCGGGGAATGGAGTACAGGGTATTGGCCGTCGCAATGAACAGCACGCTGGAGAGGTCGTAGTCCACGTCGAGGAAGTGATCCCCGAAAGTGCTGTTCTGCTCGGGGTCGAGCACCTCAAGCAGGGCCGAGGAGGGATCACCCCGGAAATCGGTGCTCATCTTGTCCACTTCGTCCAGAAGAAACACCGGGTTCTTCACCCCGCTTTTGCGCAGGCCCTGAAGGACCTTGCCCGGCATGGCCCCGATATAGGTGCGGCGATGACCGCGGATCTCCGCCTCGTCGCGCACCCCGCCCAGAGAAATGCGGGCGAACTTGCGCCCGAGGGAACGCGCGATGGAACGCCCCAGGGAGGTCTTGCCCACCCACGGCGGCCCGACCAGGCAAAGGATGGGCCCTTTGATCTTCCGGACCAGGGCCTGAACGGCCAGGTACTCGAGAATCCTCTCCTTGACCTTCTCCAGGCCATAGTGGTCGGCCTCGAGTATCTCCTCGGCTTGTACCAGGTCGAGGCGGTCCTTGGTCCCTTTTTTCCAGGGAAGGGAAACCAACCAGTCGATGTAGTTGCGCACGACGGTGGCTTCGGCCGACATCGGGGACATCATTTTCAGCTTGCGCAGCTCCCCCATCGCCTTGTCCGTGGCCTCCTTGGACATGCGCTTCTTCTCAATCTTCTCCTCGAGCTCGCGAATCTCCTGCTTGAACTCGTCCTTTTCCCCGAGTTCCTTCTGGATGGCCCGCATCTGCTCGTTGAGGTAGTACTCCTTCTGGCTCCGCTCCATCTGGCTCTTGACCCGGTTGCGGATCTTTTTCTCGATCTGAAGGATCTCAACCTCCCGCTCCATGAGAGCGAGAAGGCTTTCGAGGCGCTCCCGGGGATCGAGCAGGGCCAGAATCTCCTGCTTGTCGGGGATGCGCACGTTCAGATGGGCGATAATGGTGTCGGCCAGGCGCCCTGCGTCGCTGACCCCGCTCACCGAGGAGAGGAGTTCCGGGGGAACCTTCTTGCTCAGATTGACATAATTCTCGAAGGTGTCGTTGACCGAGCGGATCAGGGCCTCGGCCTCCGGAGAATCGACATCCCCGTCGGACAATTCATCCACCTCGGCAAAAACGCACTCTTCCTTGCTGACGAAGGATCCGATGCGAGCCCGCCGCTTCCCTTCGACCAGAACCTTGACCGTGCCATCGGGCAGCTTAAGCAACTGGATGACCTGACCGAGGGTTCCGATATGGTAAAGGTCGTCCGCCTCGGGTTCGTCGGTCTTGGGATCCTTCTGGGTGGCCAGGAGGACCATCTTGTCCTTCTCCATGGCCCCCTCGAGGGCGTTTATGGAACGGGGCCTGCCAACAAACAGGGGAGTGACCATGTGAGGAAAGATGACAATATCCCTCAGGGGGAGCAGGGGATAGAGCCCCTTGTCGCCCTTCTCGCTCTTTGAGCGTTCAATATGGTCTGCCATGGCTATCAGCTACCTTTGTGAGAATTATGGAGCGTAGAGAATAAAAAGGCGAAAGGATGGGCGTCCTTTCGCCTTTATCCGATCAGGCCGATTCGGCACATTCGTAAAGAATGATGGGGCGGGCGTTTTTGTGGATGACGTCCTCGTTGATAACCACCTCCTTGACCCGGTCCTGAGAGGGGATATCGTACATCACGTCGAGCATGGCGTTCTCAAGGATGGACCGCAATCCGCGGGCCCCGGTCTTTCTCTTCAGGGCCTCCTCGGCGATGGCCACGAGTGCGCCGTCGGTGAACTTGAGATTCACCTTCTCCATTTCAAACAGCTTCTGATACTGCTTCAGGAGGGCGTTCTTAGGTTCCTTGAGGATCTGGATCAGGGAATCCTCGTCCAGCTCGTTGAGGGTCGCAACCACGGGGAGGCGGCCGATAAACTCGGGAATCAGGCCGTACTTAAGCAGGTCCATCGGCTCGACCTGGGCAAGCAGCTCACCGAGTTTCTGCTCCTGCTTCTTCTGCACCTTGGCGCCGAACCCCATCGATTTGGCCCCCGTGCGCTGGGCGATGATCGTCTCCAGCCCGGAGAAGGCTCCGCCGCAGATAAACAGGATATTCGTGGTATCGACCTTGAGAAACTCCTGCTGCGGGTGCTTGCGACCGCCTTTGGGCGGCACGCTGGCCATCGTCCCTTCGATGATCTTGAGCAGGGCCTGCTGAACCCCTTCGCCCGAGACGTCCCGGGTAATGGAGGGCGAGTCCGACTTGCGGGCGATCTTGTCGACCTCGTCGATATAGATGATCCCCTTCTGGGCCCGTTCCAAATCGTAATCGGCGGACTGAAGGAGGTTAAGGATGATGTTCTCGACATCCTCGCCCACATACCCCGCCTCGGTCAGGTTGGTGGCGTCGGCGATGGCAAAGGGAACGTTGAGCACCCGGGCCATGGTCTGGGCGAGCAGGGTCTTTCCGCTGCCGGTCGGGCCGAGCAGAAGGATGTTGCTCTTCTGCACCTCCACGTCCCCGAACTTGCCGCCGTGTTCGACCCGCTTGTAGTGGTTGTACACCGCCACGGCAAGGACCTTCTTGGCCCGCTCCTGGCCGATGACGAAATCGTCAAGGACGTCCTTGATCTCGGAGGGCCGGGGCAGCTTCCCCCCTTCCCCGCTTTCCGAGTCCTCGAGCTTGGCTTCCTCGGCGATAATGTCCTTGCACAACTCGATGCACTCGTCGCAGATGTAAACCGCGGGGCCGGCAATGAGTTTTTTGACCTCGTCCTGCGCTTTGCCGCAAAAAGAACAGGTCAGCTGTCCGGATTGACCGTCGTTCTGACTCACGTAATCGTCTCCGCTCGTAAAGATCAGGCTTTTCTCTGAATTATGTCGTCAATGATACCATACTTTTTGGCGGCTTCGCTATCCATGAAGAAATCCCGCTCGGTATCGACTGATATCTGCTCCAGGGGCCGACCGGTATGCTCGGCGAGCATGCGATTGAGGGCCTCGCGCATCTTCAGGATCTCCTCGGCGTGGATCTTGATGTCCGAGGCCTGTCCCTGGTAGCCGCCCAGGGGCTGATGAATCATCACCCGCGCATTGGGAAGGGCAAAGCGCTTGCCCTTGCTTCCGGCGGCGAGCAATACGGCGCCCATGCTGGCGGCCTGCCCGACACAGATGGTGGAGACGGGGGCCTTGAGGTATTGAATGGTATCGTAGATCGCCAGACCGGCAGTAACCACGCCCCCGGGCGAATTGACGTACAGATGGATGTCCTTGTCCGGATCCTCTGACTCCAGAAAGAGCAACTGGGCGATAATCAGGTTCGCCATGTGATCCTCTATGGCACCCCCGACGAAGATGATCCGGTCCTTGAGCAGGCGGGAATAGATATCGTAGGCACGCTCTCCGCGACCGGTCTGCTCCACCACCATGGGAATCAGGCTCATTGGCTTACTCCTTGTCGGTGTCCCCGTCCTGCCCGGACAACTGGTCTTTGTTGACCTCTTCGATGATCGATTGATCGAGTAAAAATTGCAAGACCTTTTCCTCCACGATCTGGGACATCAGACCGCGGCGCGCCTCTTCGGCGCCATAGTACTTCTTGACCGCGTCCAGAGGGGCGTTGGACATCTCGGCGATGCTCTAGAGCTTGCCGTCGATCTCGCCCTCTTCCACGGAGACATCCTCCTGGCGACCGACCGCCTCGAGAATCAGGCTGCCCTGCACCTGGCGAACCGCTGCCTCACGGTACATCTGCTTGAAGGAGTCGTCGTCCATGCCGAGCATCTCCATGGTCATGCCCTGATTTTTCATCCGGTTGCGGACATTGTCGAGCATGAAATCGAGTTGCTTGGACACCATGGCCTCGGGCACATCGACAGAGTTGCGCTCGATGAGAGCCCCCATCAGCCGCTCCTGCAGATCACCGTCGATACGGTTCTGCTCCTGGGTCCGATAGCCTTGGTCGACCTTCTCCCTCAGCTCCGCCAGAGACTCGAGACCGAAGCCCTTGGCGAACTCATCGTCGAGGGCCGGCAATTCTTTCACCTTGATCTCCTTGATGGCCACTTTGAAAACCGCCGGCTTGCCGGCCAGTTCCTTGTTGCCGTACTCCTCGGGAAAGGTGACCTCGATCTCGCCCGCTTCGCCACTCTTCATCCCGACGACCTTCTCTTCGAAACCGGGGATAAAGGTGCCCGACCCGAGTTCCAGCACATGCCCTTCGGCCTTGCCGCCCTCGAAGGCCTCGCCATCGACGAAACCCTCGAAGTCAATGGTCACGAAGTCGCCGCCCTTGGCCTGTTCCCGGTCGGGGACAGTCATCTGCGATCGCTGAGCCCGCATCTCCTCGATGCGGTCCACGACCACCTGCTCGTCCGGATCGAACGTTTCTTTCTGCAGAGAAATGCCTGAGTAATCCTTCGCCTCGACTTCGGGCTTCACCTCGACCTCCGCCTCATAGGTAAAGGGCTTGCCCTTTTCCAGGGGGCTGCTGTCGACGATCTCCGGGTCGGAAACGGCGGGAACCTTGTGCTCGACGAGGGCCTTGAAGTAGGAGTCGTTGATCAGCCGGCCCAGAACCTGCTCCTCCATCTGGGGAGCATAGTGCTTCTCAAGAATTGACCGGGGAACCTTTCCCTGGCGGAAGCCCTTGACCTTGGCAGTCTTGGCGATCTTCTGGTAGGCCTTTTCGATCTCGGCGCCTACCTGCTCGGCATCCACCTCGAAACTCAGTTTTTTCCTGATGCTGCTGATCTCTTCAATGGTGACGTTCATACCATGCCTCTCCATGCAGTGACTGGATGGTTATAAAAAAAAGCGAACCGCAGACGGGCGCCTGCGGGCACGTAACATGATTTCATGGGTATCGTGCGCGGGTGGGAAAAGGAAGATGGTGCGAGAGGGGGGATTCGAACCCCCACGGTTGCCCGCTGGATCCTAAATCCAGTGCGTCTGCCAATTCCGCCACTCTCGCAAAGGGACGTGATCAAAAACACCCTGCGTATCAAACGGTTAACGGGTCCAACCGCGCCGGGACCGGCCAGGAGACGATATCGCCCGAGCCAGTCCTTCCCAAAGCGGCGCCGCAGACCACTCCGGCAGCGAAGCTGCTTACTCGTCGTTGAATACAAAAAAGCCCGTCTTTTTACTGCCCTGCGGCCGAAGCGCCACACGTGTCGTAACGGTAAAAAGGCGGGCCAGAAACGTTAAATGGGGTGAGTGAAGGGGATCGAACCCTCGACAACTGGAGCCACAATCCAGTGCTCTACCGACTGAGCTACACCCACCACAAAACGACCGTATATTAGCTAAGAAATCCGATCATTGTCAATGGGAAACTTGCGCTTCCCCCCTGGAGACGAAAATGGCGCGCCAGGAAGGATTCGAACCCTCGACCGACGGCTTAGAAGGCCGCTGCTCTGTCCAACTGAGCTACTGGCGCGCTGGTCGGGGCGACTGGATTCGAACCAGCGACCCCCTGCTCCCAAGGCAGGTGCGCTACCAGGCTGCGCTACGCCCCGAAGCGACAATACTTAGCACGCCGTTCGGAAAAAGGTCAACCTATTTTTTCCCGACAAAACCGGTCGCGGCGACGACACCGGGAAGGGTCCTCCCCCAAGCCAAAAGGCATACTCCAGTCCCTCCGTTCCCGGCACCCCATGGCCCCACCCCTCCGAGGCCTGCGCCTGGGATACTGTATACATTCCACAACAGCCCACAGAACGCCACACGTCCACACAAGTGACCGATTATATTGAAGTTTTTATTATGGTTAAAATTTGAGCAAGACGTTATTTCCTTCAATGTTTTGACACGTTCCGGGTCTCGGGGGGAGGGTTTCCCGGGCCTTTTCCACAGCGCCTGTGGATAAGAGGAGAAAGGCCTTGAGGTAACGACAAAATCACCCGACCGGACTCCGCCGGGTCCTTCCCCCCCCCCACCCCGGCCAACGCGAGAGAAACTTTTATTCCTCAACCACAAGCGGCACCCTCCACACAACCGGCAAACTTGAAAAGAACCGGTCTTTTGGCAATCTTAAGACACATAAAGGATGGTCCAGAAAAAATCGCACCGGGGATACATACACACCCAACCGGGGACACCACGAAACCGTTTCCGGAGACCGCCCGAAGGGCATGCCCCAAGGCGACACCGGCCGGCCACGACCGGCGCTTCTTCATCGAGAGGCGGAGAACCTTCCGAACCTTGCGACCGAACCGGCAACAACCACGAAGGAGCTGACCAACCAGGTTTCCAGAGATGAGAAGGAGCCTTCCCATGCGACGCATCGCAACCGCCTGCCTCACCCTTGCCCTTATCGGATGCTCGGCGCCCGGCGCCATGAGGGGCGCCCTCCCCTCGCCCGGAGCCGAAACCGGAGACGTCGCCGCGGCCGACCCGGAGGAATGGAGATGGGAGGAGGACCTCGACGACGAGATTCCCCTCGCAGTCTACGACCCCATCCAACCCTTCAACCGCGGGGTGTTCTGGATCAACGACAAACTCTATTCATACCTCTTCAAACCGGTCGCACGGGTCTATCGCGTCGTTCCGGAACCGGCGCGCACTTCCGTATCCAACGTCTTCTCCAACCTGTCCACCCCGGTCCGTTTCGTCAATGCCCTTCTTCAGTTCAAGGGCACCCTGGCCGGTCACGAACTGGCCCGCCTCTTTGTCAACACCACCTTCGGCATCGGCGGCCTGTTCGACGTGGCGAAAACCTACGGGGGACTGGCCAAACACGATGAAGACTTCGGACAGACCCTCGGCCATTACGGCGTCGGGCCCTGCTTTTACCTGGTCCTGCCGGTACTCGGCCCGGCCAACCTGCGCGACGGCGTGGGCCGGGTGGCGGACCTGTTTCTCGACCCACTCTACTATCTCGGCACCAGCGGGGAGGAAGAGGGCCTGGCCATCGCCCTGCGCGCCTGGGATTTCGAGAACAGGCTTTCCCTCGACAAGGACACCTACGAAAGCATCAAAGAAGAGCAGATCGATCCCTATCTATTCATCAGGGACGCCTACGCCCAGCGGCGCGAAGCCCAGATCGAGAAATGACCGTCCGGGTCACCCCCCCGGCGGAGGAAGAGAGGGGAAACCGCAATGGACAAGCGAAAGATATCCATCATGACTGCTGCGCGGCTCTTATTTCTAGCGGCCCTCCTGGTTCCGCACATAGCCTGCCCGGCGACGGCCGAACCCACCGGCCCGCTGGAACAGGTAAGGCAAACGGTGGAACAAGTGCTGACCCTTCTCAGGGACCCGCCCCCATCACCGGAGGCGCGCAGGCAGGCCCTGACCTCGACCATCCGCAGCCGCTTCGATTTCCAAGTCATGGCGCAGGGGACCCTGGCCCAGAACTGGAAAACAGCCACAGTCGAGCAGCGGCAGCGGTTCTCGGCTCTCTTCGCCGACCTTCTCGAGGCCTCCTACCTAGGACGCATCGAGGCGTATACGGACGAGAGGGTGGAATATGCCGGCGAGAAAACGCTGGGGAAAAGGGGCATCGTCGACACCGTAATCGTCACCTCCAGCTCCGAAATCCCCATCCGCTACAAGCTCATCCTGAACCGTGACAGGTGGCTGGTCTACGACGTGGTCATCGAAGAGGTCAGCCTGGTGAGAAACTACCGCAGCACCTACGGGGAAATCATCCGTACAGAAGGGATGGAGGAACTGCTGGCCAAAATGGAAGACAAACTCAAGGACCTGCAGAGCGCCAGAGAGGTCAACGACGCGCTGCAACGCTAACCTCTAGAGCCCCCTGCCGCACCGGCCAGAAACTAAATCCGGCCGATCCGGCACCCGTCCGTGCCGCATCCACCCTCCGCGAGAGAATCGTCACCGCCGGAACCGCTGGCAATCCTAAACACCAACATCCTTCTTCCAACCAAAAGCTCCGGAATGACCGCGGAGCTTTTGGTTTTTCCTCCCGGCACATAAAAAAAAACAACAATAACCTCATCCATCATGCTCCACTAAAAGTTGGACAAAAATCATTTGACTCAAAAGGCATTATTGAATAGTCTATTGTCGATTTATAGCGTGCTGGACAAACTTCCAGTCTGTCAGCAATACACACAACACTCAATCTGGTTTCTTCTTAAAGAGGTCGAGAAGATGAAGGATTACCATAGACATCTTCTGGGGTTGATTGCGTTTTTCTGCCTTGGAATCCCTTTTCCGAGCGCCGCAATCGAAAAACCGACCCTAGTCTTCCCCGAAAACCAAAGTGTTATCGTCCAGAAAAAGATACAGGTCATTGGCCTCGCCCCGGAAGGCGTGGGCCAGGTCACCGTCCGGGTCCGGGGGGGCAAAGCCCTTGACGGCACGGAAGTCCCCGTCGCACAAGGCGCTTTTTCCTTTCAGGTCAAGCTCGGCCGAGGCATGAACACCATCGAAACCCTGGGGGCGGACCAGAAGGTCACCTCGACCCTGCAACTCTTCCAGGCTAAAACCGCGGCCAAGGCCCCGGAAGGATTTGCCCTCTACACCATGCACGCCGGCGACGACCTCGTCGGCGACTGCCAGGCATGCCACATTTTTCGGCGGCGCGGCAAGCCCTCCTATACGAGAATCCGTCCGGACAGCACCTGCAGCACCGGAGAATGCCACCCCAACTTCGACCAGGCCAAGTTCCTGCACGGCCCCGTCGGGGCAAAAAGCTGCACCGGTTGCCACAACCCGCACGGCTCCCAGAACCCGGTCTTTTTATCCAGGACCGACCAGGACCTCTGCTTCGCCTGCCATACCGGCGAGGAGAGTCGTTTTGCCGGAAAGGTCCTCCATCAGCCGATGCAGCAGGGCGAGTGCCTCACCTGCCACGACCCCCACCAGTCCGAAGTCAAGTTCCAGCTCAAGGGAGATTCGCAGGAAGCCCTGTGCCGCTCCTGTCACGGTGGCGAACGCAGCAACCACAAATACCTGCACGGCCCGGTCGGCACAGGCAACTGCGTGGCCTGTCACAATCCCCATGCCAGCGACCACGCCAACCTCCTGTACCAGGAGAAAGACAAGATCTGCTTCATGTGCCACCAGTACCGCATGGAGGAATTTTCCCGGAAACACATCCACCAACCGGTCCTGGAAGGGTGCGGAGTATGCCACGACCCACACGGTTCGGAGACCCGGCACCAACTCCGTAGCGACCTCACCAAGCGGGCCCAGGGTCAAATCGCCCCCTGCCTGTCCTGCCACGAGGAGATCAATCCGGAGCTCTCCGACCAGATCCTCAAGGCCAAGGTTGCCCACCACCCCGTACAAGAGGGCAACTGCACCGCCTGCCACACGCCCCACGCATCCAACTACGAACATCAGCTCAAGGCGCCGCTGACCGAGATCTGCTATACCTGCCACATGGAAATCGGCCAGGCGGTGACCGAAAGCGAGTTCAAACACGGTCCCGTCCTCACCAGCGACTGCTCCGCCTGCCACAAGGTCCATGGCTACAGTTACAGCCGGCTGCTGACAAACGATTTTCCCACCGAATTCTACACCCCGTACGCCACGGAAAAATACGGCATCTGCTTCAACTGCCACAACGAAAAGGTGGCCCTGAGCAAGTGGAGCAAAGAGACCCAGTTCCGAAACGGCAACCGCAACCTCCACTACCTGCACGTCAATCGCGAAAAGGGTCGCAACTGCAAAGCCTGCCACGAAGTCCACGCCGGCGACCAGGAACGCCACATCCGGGAGGAAATCCCCTTCGGCAGCAAGGGCTGGAGCTACCCCCTGAGCTACACGGTCAACCCCACCGGGGGCGGCTGCGTCGTGGGCTGCCACCGTCCGCTGACCTACGATCGCAACGAGCCGGTGAAGTACTGAGCAACTGAACGGGGAAATCGGACAGGTTGATCCTTCCCGATCCCGGCGCAGTACGAACTCTCCCCTGGCGACCTCTCGATCCAACAGAAAGAAACGGAACATATCTCGATCATGAAACTGTTATGCGCCCTCATGGCGGCATGGCTCACTGTCACCATGACCCCATATTGCGTCCCGGCCCTCGCAGAGGAGACGACCGAGGCCGAGTTCCTGGAAAAACTGCCCAGCGACCTCGCTGATGCCGTCCTGGCCACGCGCCTTGAAGTCGGAGGACAGATTCCCGACTTCAGCCTTTCTCCCGGAATGGACAAGAAGCCGGTTACCCGCGAAAGCCTTCGAGGCAAACCGGCCGTGCTCGCCTTTTTCGCCCTGGACAACGAGATCAGGCAAAACCGGGCCATAGAAATGGTTTCTGCCCTCGGCAGCCTTCGCCGGCAGAGCGGCGAGACGGTCAATATTTTCGCCATTTGCAGCGACCCCAAGGGGTGCGATCCCGCTGTTTTAAAGAAAGCCTCGGACGGCCCGATCCCCGTCCTAGACGACGCCGAGCGGACGTCTTACACGCTCTTCGGCATATTCATGATGCCCACGGCCCTGGTCATTTCCGCCGAGGGTGAACTTGTCGCCAAACTCCCCTTTGCCGCCGACCTCGAGGAAACCCTGAAGGGTTGGCTCCGGGTGGCCCGCGGAGAAATCACCGCGGCCGAGCTCCAAGCCTTATCACAGGTCGACAGAGGACCGGAAAAGACCGCCGAGGAGAGACAGGCCCTTCACCACCTCGGCCTGGCCAAGGTCATGCTCAAGCGCAGGATGTATCCCCAGGCCGTTCAAGAGTTCGCCGCGGCGGCCAAACTGACCCCGGCCGACCCGTCCCCCCTTGTCCAGGGCGGCTTCGCCCTGATCAAAATGCAGGACTGGAAAAATGCCGAAACCAAGTTCAACCAGGCCCTCGACATGGACCCGGACAGCCTCGAAGCCGTAGCCGGGCTCGGTCTGGCCCTGCACCGGCAGGGCCGGGACGAAGAAGCCCTGCCCGAACTGGAAGATGCCGCCGCCACGGTGAAACCCCTGCCCGAGGTCCTGGTCGCCCTGGCTGAAATCTACACCGCCTCCGGCAAAAAAGACCTCGCCCTGCAGAACTATGCCAAGGCAGCGAAAAAACTCCTTTCCGACCTGGAGCGCTGCGAAAGCAATCTCATCGACGCCCCTCCCCCCGCCCAATAGGCCTCAGCACGGATCCGACAGAAGACCCGACAACCTCTTCGGGGCCGTGCCGGGGCGCCCCGGCACGGCTCCTCTCTTTCAAAGACCGCCCCAGACCGCAGCCCGCTTCCTCCGCCCCCCCCCAGCCACGCAGGACTCCGTCCCTCCGAAAGGCTTTCCGAAGCGCCTCGACGTCCTGCTCCCCAGCGCCTCTTCGCGCCTGCGTCAGAGCGACCGCTCTGCGGCCACCGTCATATCGTTTGCAATGGTCAGACCCACACCCGGAAGATCCCTGGTGCAGGCCCTTCCGACCCCTCCCCCGGCGGCAGGAGGGGCCGCGTTGCGACGGCCTCACCGGCCGAGGACGCCGGCCCGACTTTGGTTCCGGCTGTTGCTCCCAAAAGAGAAAAGCCCGGCTGGGAATCCCAGCCGGGCTTTTCTCATGGTTCGTTATCCGCCTGGTTTAACGGATCAGGTCGTGCGCGATGTTATGGCAAGCTCCGCAGGAGGGAAACTTGCTCAACATGCCCTCCGAGTGGGGCGCATCGTGGCAGTCCGTACACATGGGGACGTTGCCATGGGTATCTTCGTGGCAGACCGCGCATTCCAGCTCATGATGCATGGTCGTATTTGCCTGAAGGAGCTCGTAGGCATCGTCGTGGCAAGCCGCACAGCTCTTTGAAGCAATATCGGCGGCATAAGCGACGGGCATCGGATTATGGGCCTTGTGGCAGGACACGCAGTCCGCCTGAACCATGGTCTCGGCATGGGGCTCATGACAATTGGCGCAGTTGGGGATATTGCCGTGGCTCTCTTCGTGGCAGGTCGCGCAGAGCAGCTCCTCATGCATGGTGCCGCTGGTGCTCAATTCCTGAAGCAGATCCTCATGACAGGCGCCGCAATTGGCCGAAGCGACCTCGGATCCGTACACCACGGGAATCGGACCGTGGGCATCGTGGCACTCGGCACAGGCCGACTGGGCCATATCCTCGGCATGGGGCTCGTGGCAGTTGGCGCACTCGGGGATATTCCCGTGGGTCGCCTCATGACAGGTCGCGCAAAGCACCTCGCGGTGCTTGGCCGGGGTGTTTATCAACGTAGTGTGCACATCATCATGACAGGAGCCGCAGTTCTTCGACGGCAGGTCGTCCGCGTAGGCAACCGCAAGGGGCTTGTGGGCCTGGTGGCAGAGGGCGCAATCGGCCTGCACCATTTCGTCCGAATGGCCGGTATGGCAACGCAGACACTCCGGAACCTGTCCATGCGTGTTGTGGCAGGCCGTGCAGGCCAGTGATGTGTGGAAACTGGGGAAATCCTTCAGCTGGATCCCCTGATCGTCGTGGCAGGTCAGGCAGGGCCCCGTCACATCCTTGCCGAGCAGCATATCGAGAGGCTTGTGAGGATTGGAGTGACAGGCCAGGCACTCTTCCAGCTCGTCGAAGTGCCGCTCCCCGGAGTGGCACTGACCACACTGGGGAATGATCTCCAGGACCATAGGCGGATGCCCTGCGTGGCAGTCCTGGCAGGTGACGCTCGTCTTGTGGGCCATCCCGGCTTCGGCAACGTCCTCGGGGGCGCTCTGGTGACACTTGACACAATCGTCATTGGACAACGTGGGATGACTGCCCGGCTCTATAGCCATGGCCGACCCGGGGAAAAGACCGAACTCTCCCCCGAGAAAGACTGCCAACCCCGCTAAGGCCAATAAAACAAATCCTCTTCCCGCTCGCATCGTACCTCCTTGTTGCATGCTGTTTTTGGGGGCCTTTTCCCCGAAACGCCCGAATAATCAGGCCCGATCCGTCTCATTATCACCTGCCGCCCAGAACCCGGCGCAGCGGCGAGCATCTTTTACCGCGACCCGCTTCAGGGGTCGCACGCATCTTGCATAAAACGACACGGTGGGGCAAATGACACAGCCCCGCCGCACCCCTTTCGGAAAATGGGGCAGATCACCCTCTTCGCCCACCCGGTCGACCAGGGAACCCTCCACCGGGCAGCGACGGGGCATCCCCTCCCCCCTCGCCAAGGCCATGCCGACGGGAGGGACGGAGAAAACGTTTGAATTTCCGGGATATTGGCCAAAGCCGCATCCCGACCCCAAAGGGCATCGAGGAAAGACCTCGGGGCTCGGCCCGTATTGACAATTCCACGATATGCATATTAATATAGGGGCTGTTTCACCGGCCCCGGCTTAAGAGGCAGAAGAAACTGCAATTCTTCTGCCAAAAGCTACCCCCTCAGGAGCAGTCCATTCATGAATCAAAACCGCGTCCTGGTCGTTGACGACGAACACCTTATCAGCTGGTCCCTGGCCAAAACCATGGAGGACGCCGGCTACACGGTGGAAACCGCGGCGACCGGAGCCGAAGCGACCGAAAAATTCGCCACCTTTCGCCCCCACCTGATCCTTCAGGACGTTTTCCTGCCCGACGCCAACGGCATGGACCTCCTTGAACAGTACAAGGCCGACGATGAAGACGTCATCGTCATCATGATCACCGCCAATGCCCACATGGACTCGGCAGTACAGGCCCTCAAACTCGGGGCCGAAGACTACATCGGGAAGCCCTTCAACCTCGAGACGGTCAAGCACACCATCAGCCAGGCACTTGAAAAGAAGCGCCTGAAAAAGGAAGTCGACGTCTTTCGCAGGGGCCTGCGCAAAAAATACGACCACGACACGCTGGTCGGCAATTGCCCCAAGATGATCGAAATCTTCAAAACCATCAAGGTCTGCGCAGAGACCGACTGCAAAACCGTTCTCGTCCTCGGAGAAAGCGGCACCGGCAAGGAACTGGTGGCCCGGGCCATTCACCAGCACAGCTCCCGCGTTGACGAGCCCTTAATCGAAGTCAACTGCGCCGCCATCCCCGAGAACCTTCTCGAGAACGAACTCTTCGGCCACGAAAAAGGCTCCTACACCGACGCGTCCAGCCGGGAAAAGGGGATCTTCGAACTGGCCGAGGGCGGTACGGTCTTCCTCGACGAGATCGGCGACATGCCCATCGCCATGCAGGCCAAAGTCCTCAAGGTCATCGAGACCAAGCGTTATCGGCGCCTCGGCGGCAAGGAAGACCTCGAGGCCAACGTACGCATCATCGCCGCGACCAACCAGAACCTTCCCAAGATGGTCGAGGAGAAACGGTTCCGCGGCGACCTCTTCTACCGGCTCAACGTGATGGCGATCCTCCTGCCCCCCCTGCGCGAGCGGATGGAGAACATCCCCAACCTCGTTCAATACTTCATCCAGCGCCTCAATGAAGAATACGGCAGGGCCGTCGAGGGCGTCTCCCCCAAGGCCATGGAGTACCTTCTGCAGTACGAGTGGCCGGGCAACGTCCGAGAATTGCGCAACTCCATCGAGCGGGTCATGATGCTGGAGCAGGGCAAGACCCTGACCTCCAAATTCCTGCCCAGCGAAATCCGCAAGGCCAGCCCGGAGATCGGCGACACAGAAGAGAAGCCCGCCGAGAACACCCCCGACACACCTCCTCACCGGATCACCCTGCCGCCCGAAGGCATCTCCATCGGTGAAGTCGAAAAAGAACTTATCCAGCAGGCCCTGGCCCGATACGGGGGCAACCAGACCAAAGCCGCCAAGTGCCTCAGCATGACCCGGGACACCCTGCGATACCGGATGAAAAAGTTCGGGATCGACGAAAATCCCGGCATCGATGCGGACCATGCCTCCGTGGCCAACTAAGCCGCCGGCAGGCCATCGCCCGAGAAGCACCCGCAGGACGGCGGATCAGGCCGATAGCGATCCGGCCCGACGCCTCCGCCTTCCCGAGCCTGACGGCCAGGCGCACAGGAAATAGACAATGAATGCATTATCGATCATACCGCCCGCTTTCTTCGCCGCCCTCCTCTTTCTGCCCCTGGCGGCCTCGGCCGACACCTGCCTGACGACCGACTGCCACGCCGACATCAGCGCCAAGAAGAACCTCCACTCCCCGGTCGAGGAAGGAGACTGCCTCCTCTGTCACATTCAGAACGCCCCGAAGCACCCCGGCGGCGAAGGCGACCCCTTCGAACTGATCCAGGGAGCGGAGCTCTGCTACCAGTGCCACGACACCATGGGCCAGAAAAAGGTCGTGCACTACCCCGTCGCCGACGGAGACTGCCTGTCCTGCCACAATCCCCACGGAGCCGAAGGCCGCTTCCTCCTGCCCAACGACGAGGACCAGTCCGAGACCTGCATGCAGTGTCACGACCCGGAACTCTTCGAGCAGGAGCACCTCCACGGCCCCGTTGCGGTCGGAGCCTGCACCGAATGTCACGACCCCCACGAATCGGACCACCAGGCCAGGCTCAAGACCGACCTTCGCCAAACCTGCCTGAAATGCCACGTGACCATGGCCGAGGGGATGGCCAGCGCAAAAGTCGTTCATGCCGCTGCCCAGGAGCAGGGCTGCACCACCTGCCACAACCCCCACAGCGCCCCCCTGCCCCAGCTCCTCTCCGAGGCGATGCCCGAGCTTTGCTTCAACTGTCATGAAACGGTCAAAGAGACCGCGGATACAGCCGAGGTCAAGCACAAGGCGCTCTACCGGGACCGCAGCTGCGGCACCTGCCACGCGACCCACTACTCCGAATTCGACGCCCTGCTGCCCCTGTCCCAGAAGGACACCTGCCTGTCCTGCCACGGCAAGGACGACTTCAAGAAAACCGACGCCCTGCGCAATATCCGCAAAGAACTGGAGGGCAAAACCGTTCTTCACGGCCCCATCCAGGACGGCGAGTGCGCCGCATGCCACAGTCCCCACGGCTCGGACAACACCCGCCTGCTGACCGGCCCCTATCCCGACGCCTTTTACGCCCCCTACAAGGAAGGCAGCTACGACTTCTGCCTGCAGTGTCACAACAAGTCGATGCTGAGCTTCCCGGACACCTCGATCTACACCGAGTTCCGCAACGGCAAGCAGAACCTGCACTTCCTTCATGTGGCCGACCCGCGCAAAGGCCGCACCTGCCGCGCCTGCCACCAGCCCCACGCCAGCGACAGCGAAAAGCTGATCAGCAAAAAGGGCAGCTCTTTCGGCGCCTGGAATATCCCCATCCGCTTCGCCCCGACGCCGACAGGCGGCAGCTGCTCCCCCGGGTGCCACAAAACCGTCAAATACGACCGGAAGGACCCCGCAACCAACTAGCACTCCGGAGCGCCAATGCAGTTCCGCGAAACAGAACCGCCCCCCCCAGCGCCCTCCCCAAAGGAGGGCGCTCTTTTTTTGTTCATCCCGGAATTCCGGGGAGTTGAAACTCACCCCGTGTGACGCAGCCGGAGCGCAGCGGACCTTTCGGGAATTAGGCGGGCAAATGTCTGAGCGAAGCGAGTTTTTGCCCGTCCCCGAAAGGTCCGTGGAGCGAAGGGGACCCGAAGGGCAAGGAGGCGGGCGGCCTTCTTTTGGTTACTTTGCTTGGCCGATCAAGAAAAGTAACTCGCCTGGCGGGGCGAAACCCGCCGACTTAAAGGCTCCAAGACATAATCAAAACCCAGGGGAGTTGGTCCTTGCCGGCCCCACCCTTTGTCGCCTGCGGAGGCAAATCCACGAAATTCTCTGAAGAGCCCCATCTATTGACTCCCCTCGAAACCGGGGGAGCCCAACTGTGCCATTGCACACTCCCCCATCGCACAATTGCGTTATTTCCCCCAAAAACACCCCCCGTGGGGGAAATGCCCCCCCACCCCGGGACGCCCCCGGCGCCCGAAATCCTTTTAAAAAGCCCCCACCAAAACCCCACAAGCGACTGTTTTAACATGCCTTTCCAACAAAAACCCCGCCCACACACCCCGCCGATCAAAACCTGGCACCAACCTTGCTAAAAAAGGGGATACAACCAGCAACCTTTTGGGGAAGGTGATTGGTTACATCCCTTGAGCATGGGAGACAGTGGTACCATCCGGATTGTCCGGATCGCCGTCAATCAGGCTGCAAGGGGAGTGTTCGGAAGAGAGCCATGCAGGAGAAACGGCAGCACCTGCATAAATGCAGACTGCCAACCATCAACCTGAATGGGAAGGAAGGAAGAATACCATGAAGAAACGTTTCTTGATTGCCCTTTGTGCCGTGGCTTTGACCCTCGGGGGCGCAGCTGCTGCCTTTGCCGACCTGGCTCCCGGCACTGGCGTTGTTGACTCAAAGCACGACATGCTCAACTACACCATCAACAACAGCGGTACTCCTGACGAGTACGAGCGCGTTTGCGCCTACTGCCACACCCCTCACCACGCCATCGAAGACAGCAACTCCGACTACCTCCCCCTGTGGAGCCGCACCGTGACGGCGACTGACTTCGACCCCTACACCAGCGCTACCTTCAGCCAGGCTGGCCTGTTCACTGACCCGGTCATCGGCCCCTCCCGTCTCTGCATGGGTTGCCATGACGGCGTGGTCGCCATCGACGCCTACTACGGCGCTGTCGGCACTCCCGGTCTGACCGAAGGCGACGGCTGGGGCGAGATCGGCATCGGCATCGAGCCCAACACCCTGACCAACGACCATCCCATCGGCTTCAGCTACCTCGACGCCCAGACCGCTGATGGCGCTGCCAACCTGCACCCCGCGACCAACGCTTTCGCTGGCGGCACCGTTATCGCCGACGTTCTGTACGACGACGGCACCGGCGCCGGCAAAGAAATCATGACTTGCGCCACCTGCCACGACGTGCACAACGGCCCCGAAGTTGACGACTCTGACGACAACACCGGCTGGTTCCTCTACGGCACCCAGACCGATTCGGGCTTCTGCACCACCTGCCACAACAAGTAATTCAGCATTCGCTGAGAAAAACAAAAGAGCCGCCGGTTTTCCGGCGGCTTTTTTGTTTTTCAGACTACAATTCCAACAACGATCTTTGATTCGAATGAAGAAGGAAGTCTCTTTTTCGACAACCCCCGACCTGGCCGTAGATAAAATCCCCCCAAAACACCCACAGGATCTATCCCACGCTCGATCAGCCACGACAAAAGACACGACGTTCTTCCCTTTTAAAGACACACCCCATCAAAAGAACGCCCATCATTTCCAGAAATGAGAAATCTTACCTGTTTCGCCCCGCCCTTATAACGACCTAGCGCTCATTGTTTCCTTGACCCAACCCCTTATTTCCTATATATAAATACAGATTGCTTCCCACACGATTAGAGCACGCTCACCGCGCGCACGATTGGTTGCGTGCAGATGCACAGTCCAGCAATACCCATTGAATCGGACGTCTCCGCGGACTCCCACATGGCATAGAGATTCGTTTTTGTCTATATTTGTCTGACTGGTCAAACGTCTTATCGAGAAACTTTTTTCAGGGAGTTCAACCATGCACCGGATTTTTCACACGTTCTCGAAGTCCTGTCTCCTTCTGACCGTACTGACCCTGGCGGCCTTGATCTCCGGCTGCGCACCGGCAAAATCGACCCAGCAGCGCAAGGCCATCTTTTTCCCGCCGGCGCCGGACCCGCCGCGCATCGAGTTCCTGACCGGGTTCGCCAAGTCTAGCGATATCGAGGAGAAGAAAAGCGCACTCTCTCTCCTCTCCCTCGGATCGGACCAGCAGGGCCCCGAGGTGATTCGCACCCTGACCAAGCCCTACGGCATTGCCGCCTACCAGAGCCGCATTTACGTCGCCGACACGATCACCGGGCACCTCTCGGTGATCGATCTCGAGCAGAAGACCTTTCGACATCTCCCCGGCAACGAAGGCCCCGGACGGCTCCAGAAGCAGGTCAACCTCGCCGTTGACGACGAAGGCAACCTGTATGTCGCCGACACCAAGCGGCTCGAGGTCCTGATCTACGACGCCGCAGGGGATTACGTCGCGAGTGTCGGCCGCATGCTGGACATCAAGCCGGTTGACGTGGCCGTCGACAAAGACTTCCTGTACATCCTCGACCTCAGTCACAGCGACATCAAGGTCCTGGACCGCAAAACCTTCAAACACCTCGACACCATCGGCCGGAACAGCGAAAACCCCGCCGAGAACCTGTCCCTGCCGACCAACATGGCCCTCGACGACAACGGCGTTCTCTACGTCGCCAACGTCACCTCGAGCAAGGTGATCAAACTGGACCGGGACGGCCATTTTCTCGGCTCCTTCGGCAAACGCGGAACCGGGCTCGGCCAGTTCGGGCGCCCGCGGGGCATCTCCGTCGACAGCGCCGGCCGCCTCTTCGCCATCGATGTCGAGCACCAGAACGCCCAGATTTTCGACACCAACGGCCGCCTGCTGATGTTCTTCGGCGAACCGGCCTCGAAACTGCCCACCGGAACGATGAACATCCCGGCGGACATTTTCGTCCACCGCGAGGCCCTCGATTTCTATCAGCAATTCGCCTCCCCGGGCTTCACGCTCGAGGAAGTGATCCTGGTGACCAACCAGGTCGGCAACGAAAAGGTCGCCATCTACGGCCTCGGGCGGATGGAAGGGGTCGACTACGAAAAATACGTGGAAGAGACCGAGAGTCTCCGCAAGAAAAAAGCCGAGAAGAACAAGAAGTAATCATTTTCCGACGAGCAGGCCTTTAGGCGTGACGAGCCGAGACAAAAAAAAGAGCACCGCCGGGTGGCATAACGACAGACGCCTGTGTCTGATCGCCGTCCTCCTGGTGTGGTTGACCCTTGCCCTGTCCGGGTGCAACCAGGTCACCCGGCACAAGGTTCTGACCACCTTGTTCGACGGGGTGCCGTCCCTGCCGCCCGTGGACGAGATGTGCATCGAGTACACGGAACAGCTTGCGGCCGCCCCCACCGAGGCCTCGGTTCAGGCCGCCGCCGACCTGGCGGCCTCGGCGCCGAAAAAGCTCTCGCACCACCGGCCGTTCATGGAAAAGCGCTGTTCTGACTGCCATGCACAGGACAAGCCCGAGAACGAAGGGTTTGTCGCTCCGAAGCGGGACCTGTGCTTCGTCTGCCACGACAAATCGCTGATCGCCGGCAGCAACGTGCACGGCCCGGTCGCGGTCGGAGACTGCCTGGCCTGCCACCTCCCCCACGATTCGAAAAACGCGTCGCTGCTCATTTTCCCCAACGGATCCCTCTGCGCCAACTGTCACCAGGAGCAGCGCCTGGCATCGAGCATGCATCAAACCCTTGCCGAGAGGCATGTCAGCTGCACGGAATGCCACGACCCGCACGCCGGCGATACGCACTATTTTCTCAAGTAACTCAACTCGTTAGCGCAGTCATGGCGACGACCACCGACAGAGAACCGGAAACCGTGGCGCTCAGGCAGTATTCCAAAAACCAGACCTCCACCCCGCGTCGAAGCGTCCTGGCCGGATTGCTTCTCGTCGTGCTGTTCGTCGGTTTTGCCGGCGAGGCGTGGAGCGCCACCTACCGCCGCACCCTGCTGCGCCTCGAGCAGCTTCGCCAGTCGGTCGCCCTGACCTACAACTACAACGGGCGCACCTTCAAAAGCGATTACGGCCAGGACAACAACGCCCACGCCCATCGCTTTGGCGAAAAATACCAGGCCAGGGTGCAGTACAGCATCCTCGGCCAGGACCTGCTCCACGGCTCGCTATTGCTCGGGCTCTCCGGGGACCAGGTGACTCAGAAAAGGGCCAATACGGGCGACACCGACTCCACCTCCGGCTATGGCCTCGAATACGAGATCGACGGCGTTCTTTTCGATGAGCGCCCCTACAATCTCGCCTTTTACGCCCGGTCCTATGACAGCCTGACCAGCGAACCTTTCAACTTTTACAGCTACGAGACCTATAACGACGCCTACGGCCTCAGCCTTCTGCTGAGCAACGACACCCTTCCCAGCAGCGTCAGTTACGACAAAAACCGAAACGAAACGGACGGCATTCCCGGCGGGGACCGGACCCTCACCAACGATTCCTTCACCCTCGAATCGAGGCATGTTCACGAGGAAAAAAGTACCACCAAGATGCGCGTTCGCCTCTCGAGCAACCAGATCGATTATCACAACAAGTCCGATCGGGACAAAAGCACCAGATCGGCCAAGGTGACAGTGAACAACCGGTACTATGCCGGAGACAAGACCAAAACGAACCTGCGGTCGAACTTCAGCTTTTCCAAGGACAGCGGGTTTCGCGAGAATCGAACCCTTTTCTGGGGAGAAGGGCTCGAAGTCGTCCCCGGCAAAGCGCTCAAGCTCGGAGCCGAATTCGATTACGCCAAGAGCGACAACGATATCCAGGACCGCGTCGAGTGGCAAACCAGGGCCTATGCCAACCACACCCTCTTCCGCAACCTGACCACGCGACTCGAAGGCCACTGGAATTACTCCGATCTTTCCATCGGCACCGAGAAGCACGCTTTCGGCCTCTTCAACCTCGGATACCGCAAAGTCCTGCCGAAAAACGGCAGAATCAGCATCAGCCTCACGGAAAAGTACGGCATCACCGACCGGAACGTCTCCGAGCAGCGCACCCCGGTACGGGGCGAACTGATTCGGGTGGAAGACCCGTTCGACCTTTACCTGCTCGGCAATCCCAACATTCTCGTCGATACGATCGAGGTCTTCATCTGGGTCAGCGGCATCCCCCTCGACGAGGGGATCGACTACGAAATCTTCCAGGACCGCGAAAACACCTACCTCTTCTTCGCCGATTCCGCGACCGTGCAGCCGGGGATGGCCATCGCCGTCGATTACATCTATATCGACAACGACTCGGTGGAATATTCCACCAACTATTTCGCCAGTTCGGCCAATCTCAGCCTTTTCAACAACCGTTACGAGCTGTACACAGCCTTTATCTACAACAACCAGAAGCTGATTTCCGGCGACGACACCCTGATCCCCCTCGACACGGCATACTCCTATCTCGCCGGGATCAACGCCAACTATTCGCGGTTTTCCTGCGGCACCAAAGCCCTCTATTTCGACTCGCCGACCGACACTTATTTTTCCCTGGAAGGGTTCGGGAACTACAAGCGCCGGATCGGCCAGAACAATCTCTATCTGCAGGCCAGGGATATCTACACCCGGCAAATCGACGACGACAACACCAACAACGACCTGATCCTGGAAGGCAAGCTCCACCGCAAGCTGGGCCGCAAAGCAAAGCTGAAATTGAGGGGTTACTACCGAAACCGGACCGGCACCCGGGACCGGGACGACATTATCGCAAGCGCCGACCTGGAGATGGGCCTGGGCAGGGTCAAGGTGCACCTGACCAGCAGCCTTCGCTGGATCTTTTACGATGACACCTCGTCGCGCCAGGACAACGTGCTGCTTCGCCTGACCCGTTTTTTCTAGGCCCGCCCGGCGCAAGGGTTGGAAACTTATCGCGTCATGCCTGAACGTCTAATAAAAAATTTCGCCGCGGCAACGGGACTGCTCGTCCTCCTTGCGGCCCTGTGCCTGGCCGGGTGCGCCGCCTCCCGACCGGCGGCTCCTGCCGCGCCCGACCGTGAGATCGCCTGGCCCGCCCCCGCTGCGTCGCCGCGAATCGAATGGCTCGGGGCCTTCCGCGGCGCCGAGGACCTGGGGCTGAACAAAGGCCTCTGGAGCAGGATGCGCTCTTTTATGACCGGCGAAGAGCTGCCCTTCCTGGTCCGCCCCTACGGAATCGACGCCCAGGCCGATGCGCCTCTCTTCATTGCCGACACCGGCGGCGCCCGCGTCCACCTAATCGACCTGCAACGCCGCCGCCACGAGGTGGTCGCCGGCAGCGAGGAGCTCCTTTTCCGCTCGCCGATCGACCTGGCCAGAGACGGCCGGGGCCATCTCTACATCACCGACTCGGCCCTCGGCGCCATCCTCCGCTACGACCGGAAAAAAGAGGTCCTGACCCGCTTTGCCGCGACCGGGCTGAAGCGGCCGACCGGCATCGCCTACGCACCGCAGCAGGCCCTGCTCTACGTGGCCGACGCGCAGGCCCACCAGGTGGTGGCCTTCGATCTCAACGGCGCCGAGCGGAGGCGCTTCGGCATGCGGGGCTCCGCCGCCGGCCAGTTCAACTTCCCGACGGCCCTCTCCGTCGCCGGCAACGGCGACCTGCTCGTCACCGACGCCCTCAATTTCCGGATCCAGAGATTCGCCGCCGACGGCCGTTTCCTGTCGGCCTTCGGCCAAGCCGGCGACGCCCTCGGCCACTTCAGCCGCCCCAAGGGGGTCGCCCTTGACAGCGCCGGGAATGTCTACGTCTGCGACGCCGAACTCGACACCGTGCAAATCTTCAACGACTCCGGGCAGTTGCTGCTCAATTTCGGTACAAAGGGTAACGGCCCCGGGCAATTCCTGATGCCGACCGGGATATTCATCGACGAGCGGGACACGATCTACGTCGCCGACTCCTACAATCAACGCATACAGATTTTCAGGTTTATAGACCATGACCGGACACCGATTGAAAAATAAACGGCTCTCGGAAAACAACCGTCGATCCGACCGGAACCGCCCGGCCCGCCTGCTGTTGCTGCTCGCGGCGATAGCCCTTCTCGTCCCGGCCGCCCCGGTCCACCCCCTGAGCCCGTCGACCAGGGTCACCGACGGCTACAACCGCCACAACCTCTCGATCGAGGGCCCCGGCGAGGCCGGAGTCACCCGTGCCACGACCGAATCCCAGGTCTGCATCTTCTGCCACGCCCCGCACCACACCGCCATCGTCCAGCCCCTGTGGAGCCGCGACCTGCCTGACGAGACCTACACCCCTTACGCCTCCTCGACCCTCAGGGCGACCACCCTTCCCGACCAGCCCAACGACGCCTCCTTGCGCTGCCTGAGCTGCCACGACGGCACCATCGCCCTCGGCATGCTCAGCCTCGAAGGCGGCGCCGTCAGGAACATCGACGACCTGCCCAGCCTGGCCGGCCGCGAGGGGTCCCACCTGAGCACCGACCTGTCCAACGACCACCCGATCTCCTTTCCTTACGCCAGCTCGCTCTCCTTCGGGTCGGAGCTGATCTCCTCGCCTTCGGGGGTAGAGCTGGTCCTCGGAGAGGTCGAATGCACCACCTGCCACGACCCGCACCAGGACCTGTATCCGCCCGAGGACGAACCGACCGAAAGCGGCAAATTCCTCGTATTGGACAACAACCAGAACTCCGGCCTGTGCATCGCCTGCCACGACGTGACGGGCTGGCCCTCCTCCGCCCACCTCCTGCCCGGCGACCCCTGCGGCAACTGCCACATGCCCCACGACGCCGACCAGCCCGAGAGGCTGCTCCAGGGCTCCACCTCCCAGGAAAGCTGCCTGCTCAACTGCCACGACGGCAGCGGCAGCGAGGCCGACATCGCCTCGATGATCACCTACGGCGGCGTCCACCTGGCCGTACTCGGCCTCGTAGACGGAAAGCATGACCAGAACGAAAACCCGATGGATTTCGACCCCTTGGCCAGCGAAGAGGAAAACCGGGCCCACGTCGAATGCGCCGACTGCCACAATCCGCACCAGATGCAGGACGAATCGGAGCCTCTGGCGGCACCGCCGCTGACCAACGGCCGGATCGACCAGGTGGTCATCGAACGGCTCGGCACCGGCACCGTCACCACCGCCAGCTACGAATACGAGATCTGCTTCAAGTGCCACAGCGAAAACTCCTTCACCCCCGTCGCCGTCCCGCGGCAGATCAGCGAACCGGACCTGTCGCTCCGTTTCGATTCCGACAACGACTCTTTTCACCCGGTCACCGCCGTCTCCGCCACCTCTTCGTCCAGCCTGCGCCCCGACATGATGGACGTCACCCTGCTCCAGGCAATCCGCTCCCTCGCCAGCGGCCGGGTCTACTGCACCGACTGCCACAACAGCGACTCCGGGCCGACCGCCAAGGGGTTCGTGGCCACCGAGCCGAACGGCCCCCACGGCACGAACTATCCCCACAACCTGATCGCCAACTACGAGCAGGACAGCCCGACCCTCTCTTTCCAGGTGGACCATTACACCCTTTGCTTTCGCTGTCACGACCCCGCCATCCTCTTGAGCGGGGGAACCTTTCACACCGAGCATGTCATGACCCTGGAGACCCCGTGCTCCGTCTGCCACGACCCCCACGGCGTCCCGCCCAACCCCCTCGTGACCAACGAGGCCGTCAGCCTGATCAACTTCGACACCCGCTTTGTCGATAAAGAGACCGCCGTCCACGACGCGAGCGCCCGCAGCTGCGACGTCAGCTGCCACGGCACCAATCCGAAGCTCTATTAACCGAATCGCTGGCAAGCGTTCCGGCCGGAGCAAAGGTTTCAGGGGAAAACGAGCAGGGGGAGCGGCCCGCAGGTTCCGCGTTAACGGAAGACCGGGTCAAGGCCCCCCGGCAAGAAGGATTTCACAACTCAGGCAACGGCCTGAATTTATTTCATCGAGGAGGATTCGCCCATGTTGCGCCACGCATTGATCCCGGTTCTTGTCCTGCTGTTTTCACTTCCCCTTGCGCTTTACGGCGAGGAGACCGCGAAGCGCGAGTTCACCCCCGCAGATAAAGCGAAAAGCGCCAACCACAACTACGCCTGCATCGAATGCCACCGCGAAAGATCCCCCGGCCTTTATGCCGAGTGGGTCCAGGGCCCCCACGCCTCCGCCGGCGTCGGCTGTCTCGACTGCCACGGCGCCGACCGCCGCGAGCAGGACTCCTTCAAGCATTTCGGGCGCATCCCCATCGGCACCGTCGTCACCCCCAACGACTGCGCCCGATGCCACAAAACTATTCTGCGCGATTTTTTCCTCGACGGCCATTCCCAGTCCCTGCGCATGCTGCGCAATATGCCCGAGGACGACCCCCGCTACCCCCTGATCGAACCGTATAAGGAGAGCGATTTCGCCGAATGCGCCGGATGCCACGGCAGCGAGATCCGCCTGGCCGACGACCGGCGTCCCGCCGTCGGCACATGGCCCAACAGCGGCGCCGGGCGCATCAACCCCGACGGCAAGCCCGGCGCCTGCTCGAGCTGCCACAAGGGCCACCGCTTCAGCGCCGCCAGCGCCCGCCGCCCCCAGGCCTGCCTCGGCTGCCACGACGGCAAGAAC
This sequence comes from Desulfuromonas sp., assembly GCF_002868845.1. Taxonomy (NCBI): domain Bacteria; kingdom Pseudomonadati; phylum Thermodesulfobacteriota; class Desulfuromonadia; order Desulfuromonadales; family Desulfuromonadaceae; genus Desulfuromonas; species Desulfuromonas sp. The sequence goes on along the minus strand of NZ_PKUB01000004.1, from coordinate 66,819 downwards.
TACCCGGAAGGCTCCATCTACCTGCACTCGCCCCACGGGCTGATATTCGACGACCTGGTCGCCGGCCAGCCCCTCGACCTGCCCTCCCACTTTCTCGATTCATCCCGGTTCGCCGCTCCGAGCTGCGCCCTGTGCCACATGAACGGCGCCGCCCCCGGCCTGGCCACCGAACACAACCTGGCGGCCCGTCTGCCCCGGGAGCTGACCGAGCCCGCCGCGGCCGAAAGGAATGCCCCCGACGAGCGCCGAGGGCGCATGGTCAGCGTCTGCCGGCAATGCCACGAAGAGACGACCGTCGAGCGCATCTTCGCCGCCTCAGACGCCCGCCTTGCCGCCTACCAGGCCGAGGTCGTCGAGCCGGCGCTGGCCGACTACCGCAAAAGACTCGATAAAGCCAAAGGGGATAAACGCTCGGCGCTGCTGCGCGAATACGGCGCTTTCCTGACCGAAGCCAAGCGCTACCGGATGAATCTCTACATGGGACAACACGGGCGCAGCGAGCGCCCCTAGGAGAGGGGGGCGGACTCCCCGGGTCGAAGCGAAAGCCCAGGCGGTTGAGCTCAGAGTTTGGCACGCCGGGGATCGCACAGCCGAAGCGATGGGCCGAAAAGGAGCGGAACTCGGCCCAAACAGCCGGGTTGGCATCCGGCCCATGAGTCGTCCCACGCCCTTCCGGCCCGACGAACCCTCTGGGGCAAATACCCCAGAGGGTTTTACATTTCATGGGGAAGTTCCCCCACATTGATTTATATGTATTTGCTCATGCCTCGTCGGGGGCCCGCCGTCCATGACGCCTCGGAATAAGGATTCTTCAATATCCACGGGCTGTTTCGCTCCATCGGCCGTTCGGGGCCAGAAACAGCCGAAACAAGGCACGGTTAATGCAATCATGTTTACCTTGTGAATGGCTCTCTTTCACAGGACGCAACATGAGGAGGTTGGGCTCCTTGGCTCGCACGTACCCCCAATACGGGCGAGACCTCTGGGACCCCTGCAACAAAGAAAGGAGTTTGCAAGGACATTTCAGAGGCTAAAGGAAGCAACCGACTAACCCAACCGTCTTACCAAGGAGTCCACACGATCTGCCGAAAACGGGAAATCGCTTCCCGGAATCAATCGGATGGACAAGACCCGAAAAGGAGAGGAATTAAAATGATTCGCCTTTCAAAAGACAAAGCCCTCACCGGGGCGGCGCTTCTCGCAAGCGCGGCCCTGCTGCTGATCCTGTCAGCAGGGGCCGCCATGTCCGCTCCGGCGGAGCATGACGACATCGTCCTGCGCGACAGGGCCGGTACCCCGATTACCGACCTGACCGGGGCAGCCCCCAACGCGTTCAGCATGCGCATGACCTGCGGCACCACCGACTGCCACGATGGTAGCGGCGAAGGCGCCATGGCCGTGAGCTTCGACGAGATCGAGCGTCACTCCTACCACGCACAGGTCGCCGCCAACGCCCACGAGGGCTGGGCGTCCTACAACCCCGACGGCACCACCTGGGAATCCGGCCCCGCCGCAAAAGGCAAGAACTGGGTCCAGGGCCAGGGCCACATGGGTGCTTGGTGACCGCCTTCCGCTCGACAGTTGTCGAGACTCTTTGATGGTGGCGGCACAACCTACGATGCAGCAGCGGCAAAGATCAACTCCNTTCCTGAAGAAAGTCGACATGTCGTCCGTCGGCAACGCCATGGACTGCGGCGAGTGCCACGTCGGCGGCGGGGCGATGAACTACATCCCCACCAACGGCGACCAGTCGACCCGCCCTGACCTGCGCGACGTTGAGTTCGGCGCCGAGGTCACCTCCTTCAACTACTTCATCGACACCTATGACCTCGACGGCGACGGCGTGCTCGGCGACGCGGTCAAAATCGACTACGACGCCACCGGCGTTGTCGAGATGGACTGCTTCGCCTGCCACCTCGAAGGCTACGAGTACGCAGCCCGCAAGGCCACCCTGCGCCTCGGCCAGTTCGACCTCTCCCGCGCCATCGGCGCCGGCATCGCCACGCCCGAGGACAACGGCCTGACGGTGAAGGACCACGATACCCACAAGCCCGCGACGACCCGCCTCTGGACCGACAGCGACTACGGCACCAAGGTCGTCTACGACGCCGACATGCTGGTCGAAGACGGCGGCGAGTACAAACTCGCTCCGGCCGTGGTCGACCTGATCTCCGCCGCGCCCCCTTCTGACAACTGCGTCAACTGCCACTTCGCGGTTCACGCCGTTGACTGGAAGAAGCGCGGCGAAGCCTGGCGCTCCGACCAGGAAGTCCACTTCAGCCTCGGCTGCATGGGCTGCCACGAGCGCAAGGGCAAAGACGGCGTGAAGTACGGCGACGTCGGCACCAGCGGCCAGTTCATGGGCGGCTCCGACGCCAAGAAGCTCGGCATGTGCGACCCGGCCAAAGGCGGCGCCTCCAAGTTCGACGCCCTCGCCAACCAGCTCGACAAGGTCGAGTTCAAGTCCTGTGAAAACTGCCACATGGACGGCGGCGACGGCTCCCAGAACTTCAGCGCCCCCAACCCCGACATTGCGCACGCCGCGGCCGGCCTCAACACCATCATGGCCCAGAGCCCCGGCAACGTCAGCGGCAACGCCGACGCCAGCCACCTCGAGCTCATCTCCTGCGAGGCCTGCCACGTCAAGAAAGACGCCTCGATCACCGGCGGCGCCTTCGTTGACGGCACCGGTCCCGACTCGGAAGGCCGCCTGGCCACCCACGACAACGAGTTCGTCACCCACAGCATGGACAAGTCCGTCGCGCTGTACTGGGGTCCCGACAGCAAGCTCTACCCCGCCAACTACCTGGTCTCCTTCATCTATCGCGACAAGAACGACCAGGGCGACGACATCAACAACGACGGCAAGCCTCTCGGCATGGACGCCGTGCTGCAGACGCACATCGCCAAGTCGGTCGACTACGACCACAGCAAGGCCCTCTTCGCCGACGGCGTCGTCACGGCCGCCGAAGTCAGCGCCCGCATGGCCGACCTCGCTGCCACCCAGCAGGCCGCCATCGACAACGACAGCAACGACAGCGGTTACGGCATGACCTACACCAACGTCAAGATGAAGCTGTCGGCTCTGGGCGTGCCCTTCAAGATCACCCACAACGTCTCGCCCGCCGCCGACGCCTGGGGCGCCGACCCCGACGAGAGCGGCGACGGCTGCGACGACTGCCACAGCCCCAACGCCGGCTTCTACAACGGCGCCTACGACATGCAGGGCTCTCCCTTTGCGGACGATCCTTCATGGATGCAGAAGCAGCGCACCCCCTTCACCAAGGTCAACGGCTTCAGCAAGCCGACCGACATCCACCCGAACGTGAAGGACAAGGCCTTCAAGCGCTCCATCGCGCTTGAGCTGACCGGCAATGCCAGCCTGAAGACCTCGAGTGACCTGACCGGCCTGTACGATGCGGACCGCTCGGAGCTGATCTACGAGAAGACCTTCAAGGTTCCCACCACCGGCACCTTCCACTCCGAGATCGAAGGCGTGGCCTACAAGCCCTCCAGCGATTTCGACGGCGGCGCGGGCACCGCCAACAACAAGGGCAAGCTGATCAAGATCCGCGCCAAGTGCGTCGAGACCGACGACACCGGCGCCATCATCGGCTGTGACGACCGCCTCGGCTCCTGCGCCGAGACCGACGACACCCTCGTCGTCAACGGCGTCTGCGAGGACAACCTCCTCTCCTTCAACTCGCGGACCCTCGCCGGCAACTACGCCGACGCGGCCGCTGTCCTGACCGGCCTGGGCGCTGCCTACACCGACACCCAGGACGAGTACAGCATGGCTCTGAACACCGCCGGCAACGGCTTCAAGATCACCGCCAAGTCCGGCTACAAGGTGCAGATCTGGCCCCAGACCGACTCCACGGTCTTCGGCTTCGACAGCATCATGTACACGGCCAACCCCATCGTCCCGGTCGTCTCCGGCATCGACGCGGACGAGAGCATCGACGGCCAGGCTGAAATGCTGGCCTACCTCGATGCCATCACTCTCGAGAACTCCGGCCTGAGCCAGAACGCCGACGACGAGATCAACGCGATCGTACCGACCGCGACGATCTCCAGCATCGGGGCCGCGACCTTCGACGAGAACACCACCTTCGGCCTCAACAACGCTCAGCTCAGCTACGACTTCGACCACTACACCGCCATCATCGGCACCGAGCTGACATTCAACGCGCTGGACCAGGGCGCCGGCTACAGCTACTACTGGCAGACGTCCGACCTCGCTCTGGGCAACTACGGCCAGAACGACTTCCGTGACGGGGCGACCCAGCTCGAAGGCAACACCGCTACCTACACCTTCGACAAGCTCGGCACCTTCACGATCACCCTGACCGCGGTCTCCCCCGACGGCACCCGGGCTCGCTCCTACGCCAAGGTCACCGTGGTCAACCCGGCGTCGACGATCGCCATCACGCCTGCCGACCTCACCGCCTTCGTTTCGCGGTCGGTCACCATCACCTTCGACACCTCCGGTCTCTCCGTCGCCGACCAGGCGGCTGCTGACCAGCTGGTGATCTACTGGGGTGACGGCAAGAAGGACNCTCTTCTCCGGCTTCGACAACGACGAAGACGGCACCTACACCTACAAGCTGTCCGTCTACACCTGGGACAGCGCCAACAACGTGAAGGTGGACATGAAGCAGACTGCTACGGTTGAAGTTACCCTGCCGTAATCACGACCAGCAGTCAGTTCACTTGCAATGACACATCAGGCCCGGGGATTTTTCCCCGGGCCTTTTTTTCGTCGCCGTGCCTGAGGTCCGTCCGTTATCGACCGAAAGGCTCAGGATAAATGGCCAGGCCCCGCCTGCCCCACCCTGCGCCCGTGACCAAAAAACCGGCGGGTCTCGCCCCGCCTGGCGAGCTACCTTTCTTGCCCGGCCAAGAAAGGTAACCCAAAGAAGGCCGCCCCGCTCCNCGCTCCGGCGGCGTCACAGGGGATGTTCCGCCACCTCCCGAATGCCACCCCAATCCTCCCGGGCCTGCGGGCCAAACGGCCGAGCCCCAAAATCGCCCCACCGCGAACGATCCCGGCCCAACACGGGCCTGTCTCTTCTTCGGATAAAAAAACGGCACAGAGACACCCTTACGGCCCCACAAACGCAAAACGGCCCGGAGTTGCCTCCGGGCCGTCCTCTTTCGCTTGCGCTGATGCGAACCCTCCCCTTACCGGGTCATTCGATCCACTGCTCCACGTCGATCAGGCCGAGCCGGGCGGCGTAGCGCACCAGCTCCATCCGGTTGTGCACGTCGAGCTTCTTCATCAGGTTGGCGCGATGGTTTTCGACCGTCTTCGGGCTCAGGGACAATTTTTCGGCGATCTCGCGGGAGGTCACCCCTTCGACGACGAGCCGCATCACCTGCTGCTCGCGGGGCGTCAGGAGGCCGTACTTCTCGTCGTGGATGGCCGTCTCGCTCTCGGCCCCGGCGAGAATCTTGGCCACCACCTCGTGAGAGACGTTGCCGTCGAGAAAGGAGTCGCCGCGGGAGAGGGCGTCGAGGGCCTCGATCAGCCGGCCGCTGGCGGAATCCTTGACCAGGTAGCCCTTGGCCCCTGCGCGGAACGCCTCGGCGATGTAGTCGAACTTGGCGTGCATGCTGACCACCAGGACCCGGCTCTGGGGAAAGAGCTGGACCAGGTGCCGAACGCAGTCGATCCCGCTCATCTGGGGCAGGGAGACGTCCATCGTCACCAGGTCCGGACGAAGGGACCGGGCCATCCGCAGCGCTTCTTCGCCGCTGCCGGCCTCGCCGATCACCTCGTACCCGGAGCTGCGGTCGATGAGGCTTTTCAGCCCTTCGCGAAAGAGGGGGTGGTCGTCAACGATCAATACGGTATGTTTTCGAGTCATCATGAAATCATCGCCTGACGGGATAGGGTGTCGAGGCCGATTATCACAAAACCGGCCAACAAATCATAGGATTTTCTGCCTCCGGCGCTTCGCCCCTTCGACCGGACGCGAAGAGACTCCCTACCGGCGAGCGCGCTGCCGTTTCAGCGCGGCGGCCAGGTAGTTGCGGTAATTCGGATCGTCCGGAGCGAGCTTCATCGCCGCGCGAAACCTGTCGGCGGCCTCGTCGTAGCGGCCCTGGGCGAGATAGGTGATACCGAGGTTGCTGTGAAACAGGGCGCTGTCCGGGTCGAGGGCCAGGGCCTGCAGGTAGACCTCGATCGCCTCGTCGTAGCGCTTCTGCTTGTGATAGGAAACCCCGAGGTTGGCCCGCGCCTCGGGGTAATCGGGCCGGTCGCGCAGGGCGGCCTGGAAATGGGCGATAGCCTCGTCGAGGCGGCCCTGCCGATCGTCGAGGACGCCGAGGTTGGAATGGGCCTCGGGACTGCGCGGATTGAGCTGAAGCGCTTTTTCGAACTGCCTGGCCGCCGCCTCGGACTGGCCCTTGAGATCCAGGGCGCCGCCGAGATTGACGTAGGCATCGACATACGTCGGCAGCAGGCGGATCGCCTTGCGGAATTCGGCGATCGCCTCGTCCGCGCGGCCGACCTTCTTCAGCTCCGCCCCGAGGTTGCTGTGGGCCATGGGATAGGAGGGATCGGCCTCGACCGCCCGGCGGTAGACCGCGATCGCCTTTTCGACCATCCCTTTCCTGCTGTAGACCGAGCCGAGGTTGTTGAGGGAGACGACGTTGTTGAGCGAAAGGCGGCCCGCCGTCTCGAGCCGGGCGATCGCTTCGTCGTATCGCCCCTGGGCCATCAGGGCCTTGCCCAGGTTGCTGTAAGCCCGGCCGTTCATGGGCGACTTGGCGACGCAGTCGCTCCACAGGGCCACCTCGTCGGCCCAGACCAGGTTGCGGTTCCAGGTGGCGACGCCGAACGCGGCGGTCGCCGCGGCGGCCAGGAGGGCGAAATAGCGCGCCGGAAAACGCCGCAGCGCCAGGGCCGCCCCGACCGCCAGGGCCAGAAACGCCCCGGCCGACGGCAGGTAGACCCGGTGTTCGAAGATCACGTCGTAGATGGGAATCACGCTCGACTCGACGGACAAGGCGACGAAAAACCACAGGATCCCGACGCCGACGAGGCGCGAGGCGGGGTCGCCCAGGGGGTAGGAGCCGGCGGCCTTTCTGCGGAACCCGACCAGGTAGAGCGCGGCGCCGAGCAGCGCGCAGAGCAGCAGGAGGGAAAAGATGGAGGACGGGGCGAACAGGTCGGTCCGGATCGGGAAGTCGTAATCGACGTTCTGGTTGACCGGCAAAACCAGCAGCCGCAGGTAGGTGGCGACGACGCTGAACTGGGTGATCAGGTAAGAGCCGCGCGAGATGTCGGAGGTTTCCCGGGTCATCTCGTTGACGTCGGAGAGCAGCTCGCCGAGGGGCCGGTCGGCGCCGATCATGCCGAGGGGGACGACCGCCAGGGTCAGGGCGACGGGCAGCAGAAAGAGCCATTTCTTGCGGGCGCTGGCCGCGAAGAGAGAGAACTACAGAAGCATGACGACGAGCGGCAGGGTGAAGGCGATCTCCTTCGTCTTCATCGCCGCCAGGGCCGCCGCCAGGGCGCCCAGAGCATAGAGCCCCGCCTTCGGGCTCAGCAGCTTGCCGTCGGCTTCCTGGCAGAGCCGTCCGCGGAGATACAGCACGAGGCAGAGCAGGTAAAAGAAGGCGGCCATCGAGGCGAATCGCTGGACGAGATAGGTCACCGCCTGGGTCTGCACCGGGTGCGCGACGAAGAGGAGCGCCGCGGCCAGGGCGACGAGCCGGCTGCGGCCGGCCATGCCGCTCGTTCGCAGGTAGGGGGTCCGAAAGAGGAGCAGGCACAGGGCGTAGAGCAGGCAGGCGGAGCCGAGATGAACGCTCAGGTTGACGAGGTGATAGCCGAAGACGTTCAGCCCGCCGAAGTGGTAATTGAGGGCGAAACTGAGGTAGCCGACAAAGCGCCGCGGATTGTACCGGTAGCCGGCCCCGTCGGCCCAGAAGGTGTCCAGGTTCTGAATAACGGCATTGTGGACGATCGAGCTGTGGTCGTCGAAAATAAACGGTACGTCGAAGGTGTCGGCATAGACCAGCAGGCCGACCGCCGCCACCAGGAGCAGATGCGCCGAGCGCCAATGCCAGGCCGCGGGCCGGACCGGGCCATCCGGAATTGCGCCGCTATTCATTGCCGACTTGCGCATAATCGTTTGGGCAGGGCACTTCGACCACGATGCGCGTCCCTTCGCCGGCGGCGGAACGGATGTCCAGGCGGCCGCCGAGGATATCGACCCTCTCTTTCATGCCGACCAGCCCGAGATGCTCGGAAGGGTCGCAATCGAACTGCCGCCCATGGTAGTCGAAGCCGACGCCGTCGTCCTCTATCTTCAGGCGGATCGACGGGTAGGAGGCGACCAGGTGAATCGAGACGGCGGAGGCTTCGGCATGCTTGACGACGTTGTGCAGGGCCTCCTGAACCACGCGGAACAGCTTGATTTCCGAGGCGTTGTCGAGCTTGAAATCCCTCATCCCGGGGGCCTTGAAATGGATCTTCAGCCCGGAGGAGACGGCCAGTTTTTCGCAGTGATCGCGAATCGTCTGAACCAGGCCGAGCCGCTCCAGAACGGGCGGGCGCAGGCCGGCGGAGATCTGGCGGGCCGATTCGATCGTGTCCTGCAGAACCGCGTTCAGGGCGCGGACCCTTTGGCGCAGTTCCGGCGTTTGCCCCTCCAGGTCTTCGGCGAGCGTCCCCACGCTGATCTTCATCGCGTTGAGCCGCTGCCCCAGGTCGTCGTGAATCTCCCGGGACAGGCGCTTGCGCTCGTCTTCCTGGGCATTCATCAACCGGTGGGAGAGGCGCCGGATGCGCTCTTCGTCTTCCTTGCGCGATGTAATGTCGCGGGCCACCGCCAGCTTGGTCGGGCGGCCGTGGCCCGGCATCCTGATCGCCATCTCGATGACCGAAAACCATTTTTTGGTGACCAGGTTGAAGATCTCCTTGTAGATCGGCTGGTCGGAGGAGAAGACCAAGTCCTTGGTGCAGTCGTCGCAGACCTCTTCGAGGCCCCGGCAGACCCGGTAGCAGGGCTCATTGTCGATATCGGCGAGAACGCCCTGCTGCATCTTGCGATTGGCGTAGACGATGCGGTAGTCCTCGTCGACGACGTAGACACGGTCCTCCATCGCGTCGAGAACCTCGCGCAGGGTCCCCTGGGAGACGTGCATCGCCTCGGCGATGAGCTGGCACTCGGTCTGGTCCTTGAAGGTGCCCATGATCGCCGGGCGGCCCTCCACCTCGATCAGACGCGCCTCCACCTCGAGCCAGAATGGCGTGCCGTCGCAGCGAGTGGAGAGCTGGGCCCAGGACACTTCGGCGCTGGAGCGTTCGAGCATCTGCTTGTGGATGCCGCGGAAGAAGTCGGCGGTGGAGCGGTCCGGGTAGACCTCTTCGAAGAGGTTGCGACCGATCAGGGACGCGACCGAATCGTAGCCGAAATACCGGCCGAAATGATCGTTGAGGTAGATGGCCTTTTCATCCTGCACCACGTACAGGCCGGTCGAGATGTTGCTGACCATGGTTTCGAACAAGGCGCTCGGCATCGGATTGGTCATCGGATAGGACTCCTTTTAAGGCCGCCGTTCACAGCAAGAGGGCCCGCTCGCCGTCTTCTGCGCGGGGGGGGAGGAGCGGGATGTCCGGGTCGGCGGGGTCGTCGCAACCTGTCGAGAGAGCACGAAATAAACTAAGTGCGCATTATAACAATCAATCCAGCCAAAAACCAAGAAAATTCACCCCCAAGACCGCCAAGAAGAGCACAGAGAGCCCTCCCCGTTTCATCCGGAGCGACCCGCGTCGCTGGCGGCGACGCCACCATTCCCTAGTCAATGGGTCAAATAACTCAACACATAAACGACCTTTCTCCTCGGCCTAAAAATATCAGGCCCTTGACCCCCTTTTAAAAAGATTAGAAATCAACAACTTAATGCCCCAGGGGGACGATTCGGAGCGCAGGTGGGTGATATCGCCAACAGCTGGGTCAAATCACCCCGGAAAAGAGCCGCGCCCGACCCCGAAAATAGCAATTGTTATTTAAAAAGATCCAACAAATAGGGACTGTTCCCTAGGATATCGCTATTGAATTATAATTAGCCTACTTAAATTCAAGACCAAAAAACTTTCATTCTGGGTGTTTTTTAATAGCATTTATATCGAATAAGACACAATCATTTCGGGCACATAAAAATTTTCCACGGTTTTTCAACCGCTTCGGGATAAATATGAATATCCCTATAGCTGATTAAATACTCCCAAACAGCAACTTCTCGGCACCGAGGTTGCAGTAATTGCCGGTGGCTCTTTTCCGCAGACACACATGTAAGCGGAACTACCCCAGGCCTTCTTCCCGCACGTGCCCCAACACGGCGCGGTTCCAGGAAGGCCGACCAATCAGAGAGACTGGAAAGGGAGGTGATCGGTCAAACGATTTATCTGATCCGCTTACACACAAGAACAGACTGCAGTTTTTCGGTATTTCAATCGAAACGAAAGGACTGGTTAAATGATTAATAAACGGTACAAGTCATTGCTCCTCACGGTTGCCGTGGTCTGCACGGCGCTGTGCATGGGAGCAGGGGTGTCGTTTGCGGCGCATCCCGACATTCCCCTGTACACCTTCGAAGAAGTCTCCATGCAGTTCCAGGGCGTCGCTCAGGTCGACGCCAAAGACGCCGTCCCCGGCGTCGACTTCCAGCTGATGCCCGTCACCATCGTCGGCACCGAGCAGATGGGCGGCACCGGCTTCCCCTACAGCCCCAAGATGACCTGCGGCAACTGCCACAACGGCACCACCGACCGCTGGGACGGCGCCGGCAACGTTGACGCCAACGATGCGACCGCCACCCTGGTCAGCTACGACACGATGAACGACGAAGCGTTCCACATCGAGCTTGGCGCCCAGGAGTGGAAGCACTTCGGCGACAACGAAACCGGCGCCCGGGAAACCTCCCAGGGCGGCAAGCCGTGGTCCAGCACCAACGGCATGTGGGGCAAGTGGTGACCGCCTTCGCTCCGCCAGTCGGCGGACTTCACGAATGCGGACGCATCCGGAAAGACCTACACTGAAGCTGAATTTCTTGCCGAGGTCGACCTGGCTGCCTGGGACATGGGCACCACCTGCGGCAGCTGCCACGTCGGCGGCTCCCTGGTCGAAAAAGGCCTCGACGGCCTGCGTCACTCCCAGCGCCCCGTGCCTAACCCGACCACCGGTCCTTTCAATCCCTACAGCAACTACGTGCTCGAGCAGTACGTCCCGGCCACCGGCGCGGCCGACTTCGAAGTCGCCACCGCCGCCTGGTCGTACCCGGCCACCATGGGCGGCGAAGCCGTCATCGCCCCCGCGGGCTGGGGCCCCGGCAGCCAGATGATGATGCCCAACGTCCGCGAGGCCGACTGCTTCATGTGTCACCTCGAGGGCTACAACAACATCGTCAACTCCGCCGCCACCCAGATGGGCTACTTCAACGCCGCCCCCTCCATGGGCGCCGGCCTGATGAACATGTTCACCCAGGCCTACATGCCCGGCACCTTCACCCTCGGCGGCACGATCCCCGGCTTCGAGGCCTTCGGCAACATCGCCACCCTCTCCGGCGCCGTCATCGCCAACCTGAAGGCCGAGCCCCCGACCGCCAACTGCATGCAGTGCCACCTGCCGAACAACATGGCGAACTTCACGGAAATGTTCACAACCTTCCTTTCCGCGGCTCCCATGCAGTACAACGCCGACAGCTCCCAGCAGCCTAACGGCAGCGCGATCAACGGCATGGCGATGCCCGGCTACGACCTCAACTCCGCCTTCGTGGCCCCCAACGCCAAATCGCCCTCGATCGTCCTCAACTTCATGACCATGGGCTGGGAAGACACGGACGGCAACGACCAGTCCGGTCCCTTCGGCATCTTCCCCATGGCGCTCGACGCCGACTGGGGCATGTTCGACAATGAAGGCAACCCCAACATGGCCGTCGCTGGCGGCGACAAAGACGGCGAGTCCGGCCCGCTCTTCTACGCCGGCCGCATGCCGGAAGCCGGCCTGCCCATGGGCGACCAGAACGCGCTCAAGAAGGCCACCATCCCCTTCCCCAAAGCCGACTGGTTCAAGCGTGGCGACCTCTGGGGCGACAAGAAGCTGGAAGTCCACCTCAACCTCGGTTGCGGCGGCTGCCACTACAACACCAACAGCACCAACCCCGACCTGAACCAGTGCGATCCGGGCCGCGGCAAAACCCGCATGGGCGGCGTCGAAAGCGGCCAGGTCGCCATCGACACCCACAACACCGTCAAGCGCTGCCAGGACTGCCACATCACGGGCACCAACGTGGAAGGGATCGCCATCGGTAACTTCAGCGCTCCCAACCCGACCGCCGCCCACCGCGCAAAGGGCCTGCTCGCCAACGTGACCAAGGCCCTGAGGACCACCGACGGCACCAACGAAGTGGAATTCGACGGCAACCACCTCGACGTCATCGACTGCACCGTCTGCCACATCTACAAGCCGACCATGTCCGTCCGTTCCCTCGACTCCACCTCGGGCAACCGCTACCCCGCCATGATCGGTTACGACCAGTCCAAGGGCATGATGGGCATGTTCACCGACCCGATGACCTCCGACAACATGAGCGACGCTCAGGCCATCGGCGCCGTCACCTACAACATGGGCAACCAGGGCTTCAACAAGGACCTGGGCGGCTTCACCAGCATCGAGCTGATGATCGCCATGACCCGTCTCGGCGTCGCGGACTTCTCCTCCAAAATCATGGTCGATCCGACCTGGGGTCCCCGGTTGGCCGGCATGATGGCTTCCTACTTCCCGACCCTCTTTGACGGCGACGGCATGGCCACTTACGATGAAAACGAAATGGCCGCTGCGATGGGCCTGATCGGCAAAATGGCCGCCAACTTCCCCGGCATGGCTGACGGCGCCACCGACGGCGACGCCGCCCGCGCCATGCTCAAGGCCGAGATGAAGCAGTGGACCCCCATCTACGGCTGGTACGACAACCATCCCAAGATTGTCAACGGTCAGCCCAATCCCGAGTGGCGCCGCAACCTGATCCCCATCAACTTCATCGTGGCCCAGATGTGGGATGACGCCAACGGCGACTTCGACGCCAACGGCGACCAGGCCGAGCTCAACGCCAACTGGATGGCAGCCGACCCTGACCATCCCGGCGAAAACTTCATCAAGTGGGATCCCTGGATCGCCCGCGACATGAAGGCTAAGTGGAACTTCGCCGGTGGCCCCCTGGCCACCATCCCCATCGGCTTCGGCTCCGATCCCGCCTACGACAGCGTCTACGCGCCTGACGGTCAAAGCTTCAGCGGCGACTTCCAGTTCGTCGGCGTCTACGGCGGCAACGTCATGCTGACCACCCCCGAAGAAATCGACGCCTTCAAAACCCACGCGGGCGCCGACTGGGTCGACACCCAGCTGGTCTTCTTCGGCGGCAACCCCTTCCAGGTCACCCACAACGTCGTCGCCACCGAAACGTATGTCCTCGGCAACGACTGCGCCGACTGCCACGCACCCGGCAAAGGCTTCTTCTCGGGCGGCTACGACATGACCGGCTCCGGCGTTCCCGCCACGGCCGAATACGACTACGACGATTCGGGCTTCACCTTCGGCATGGACCTGGCCAACCCGATGACCACGACCAACATGATGCAGCGCCCCGTGGTCGACTTCGAAGTCATGGCGTTTAAAGACGACCTGCGCACCGGCTCCGAAGCCCTGAGGAAGTCCGACGGCAAGCTCATCGACGTCCACTTCGACAGCTGCCTCGAGGCCGACAAATCGACCCCGATCGCCTGTGAAGACGGCGCGGCCGTTTACCGCCTGACTCACGACCTGGGCCGGGATCAGTTCATGTATCCCGAGCTCGACTCTTCTGCCCTCGCGACCAAGATCGCCCTCCTCGAGGACGTCGACGCGATGAAAGCGCAGGCAGGCCTTGTTGACGACGGCGACGGCGGTTTCAACGCCATCGTGCCTGTCGCCGCGATCACCGGCGTCACCGGCGCCACCTTTGACGAGGACACCACCTTCGGCCTCAACGGCGCCCAGCTCAGCCACACCTTCAAGCACTACACCGCTACCATCGGCGCCGAGCTGACTCTCAACGCGACCGACGAAGGCGCCGGCTACAGCTACTACTGGCAGACTTCGGACGTCTCCTACGGCAACTTCGGCAAGGACGACTACCGCACCACGTCCACCCAGGTCGAAGGCGCTTCGGCAACCTACACCTTCAACAAGCTGGGGACCTTCACGGTCACCCTGACCGCGGTCTCCCCCGACGGCACCCGCGTACGCTCCTACGCCAAGGTCACCGTGGTCAACCCGGCATCGACGATCGTCATCACCCCTGCCGACCTCACCGCCTTCTCCTCGCGGTCGGTAACCCTCACCTTCAACACCTCGGCCTTTGCTGGCGATGCTGACCAGCTGGTCATCTACTGGGGTGACGGCAAGAAGGACACCGTGGCGATCGACGGCACCGACGACATCACTGACGTTGCCCATGACTACATGCTCTTCGCGGGCTTCGACAATGACGAAGACGGCACTTACAGCTACAACCTGAGCGTCTACGCTTGGGACAGCGCCACCAACGCGAAGGTGGACATGAAGGCGACTGCCACGGTTGAGATCACCCTTCCGTAATCATCACCAGCAGTCAGTTCACTTGCAATGACACATCAGGCCCGGGGATTTTTCCCCGGGCCTTTTTTCATTTCGCAGGGCGACCGCATCCCTGCTCGTGCCGCTCTTCCGCCGGAGGCCAAACCCGGCAGGCGACCGGAGCCGGGTCAAAACCGGCAACGCCCAATCCCAAGGACGTCCCCCCCCGATTCGTGCCCTGTCAAGCCCCCCCGCCCCTTTCCCGAAAACAAAGTGCGGGATTTCACCCACCATCAGGTGATATCCCGCACCCCTGAATCGCTCTTTCGAGCGGCCTGAACCCAAACACCACCCAGCCAAGCCCCTGTCACCCAAGCCCCCTGGGTACTTTCCACTAGTCGCCAAAAGGCTTTCCTGCATGCAAAATATTTTTCTTTCCGGCCCTTCGTAAACCCCATTTTATTTAAAAATTTTTATTTGTTTTTCGCATGGTTAGGGGTTTCTTTTCTTGCACGACCAGCCGTTTAATTCCCTGTAATATGTTTCTATTTATATAGTTTTTGAAAACAATTCTTCTGGCCGCAGACAAATTGGTACTGATTTGGCAGTAAAACGCCGTGGCTCTCTTCTATCCGCAATTTGCGTGTAGATTCCCGCGACTCTCTACCGAAGCCGTGCCCCAACACGGCAGGACCATGGGAAGGCGCAGGCAACCGAGGAAAATCGGTGCCTTAAAAGGGAATCGACCACCGCACGCGGCGAAGAAATGTTTGTTTTCGAACAACAATCGAAACGAAAGGAAGCAACGCATGAAAAATCGAAAACTCAACACCGTGCTCCTGACGGTCGCTACCGCCCTGGCGGTACTGACCTTCGGTGCAGGGACGGCCTTTGCGGCCCACCCCACGGTATGGCCCGCCGGCTATCCCGATGCGGGGGAGGACCTGACCATCCCCGTCAACACCTTCGAAGAGCTCTCCATGCAGTACGGGATGTGGGACGGCGAAGGCAATCTCATCCCGATGCAGGTCCAGGTCGACGGCAACAGCCTGAAGGGCATGCCCTACAGCCCGAAGCAGACCTGCGGCACCTCCGGCTGCCACGTCTATGACGGGGTGGACCAGGACTACGGCATGATATCCAAGCACGCCTTCCACTCGAGCCTGGCCTACGGCGAGTGGAACGACGCCAGCACCACCGCCTTCACCGCCGACCAGGTCAAGCCCTGGACCCAGACCGGCGGCATGTGGGGCAAGTGGTGAAGTCCTTCTCTTCGCCAGGTGGCGAATTTTATGGACCAGGACACCAACACCCCCGTTATTGACGACAAGTACTACACCGCAGACGAATTCCTCAAGGCCGTCGACCTGTCGGCCTGGGACGCCGCGACCATCTGCGGCAGCTGCCACGTCGGCGGCTCCCTCTCCGAGATGGACCGCAACGGCATGCGCCTGTCGATGAAGAACCCGATGGCCGGCGATCCCGGCGCCGGGGACTTCGATATGGACGCCGGCAAGGTCTACAACGCCTTCAACAACTTCGCCTTCGAGATGTTCGACCCGAACACCGGCGAAGAAATGTCCGTCGTCTCCCAGGCCCCCTGGGCCTTCCCGAACATGGACGGGATGACCGTCGCTCCGATCGAGGGCGTTCCCTACTCCGGTGGTTGGGGTTACGATGGAATGATGCCTGGCGTCGTCGACAACCAGATCATGATTCCCAACGTCAAGGAGATGGACTGCCTGTTCTGCCACCTCGACGGCTACCAGAACCTGATGTCCTCGGTCATGACCTACAGCGGCATGCTCTTCGCCGCCCCGGCCGCCGGCTCCGGCATCATGGACACCAACTCCATGAGCCCCACCATGCAGGGCTACACCGTGGCGATGCCTGCGACCACCCCGATCATGGGCGGCACGGCACTCTCCGACGGCACCCTGACCCTCATGGGCCAAAAGGGCATGGTCGTCATGGACGGCTTCAACGCTCTCTCCCTGAGCGACTACGCCCTGAGCAAGATCGAAGCCAACCCGAAGGATGAGAACTGCATGCAGTGCCACGCACCTTCGGGCCTGAAAGACCTGCCCGACATGATGCGCGACTACCTCTCCTCGGCACCGATGGTCTTCAACCCCAACGCCATCCAGAACATGACCAGCTTCACCGGTCTGGAAATGCCGGCGTTCGACTTCAACGCGCCGATGGGCAACACCTGGAACTTCTCCCAGGAGATCAATCCCGAGCATCCGATGAACGCCATGTTCCCCATGCCCCGGGCTTCCTACTTCACCTCTCCGGCCATCACCGGCGCCGACGCCATGGGCATGTCGGACTACGGCTTCGTGCCTTCCATCGGCTTCCCCTCGGCCATGGGCGCGACGATCTACAACACCGGCGCCATCGCCACTTCGCCCATGGGCATGCCCGGCGAAGCGCTGACCAACGCCTTCCTGCCCAACTTCTGGGCGACCAACGCCACCAACCCCAACGCCTTCAATCTGCTGATGGCGGCGGAAATCGGCGGCGGCAACCCGGCCGGCACCGGCCCTCTCTACTACGAGGCTCCCCTGTTCGACGAGGGCGTCCCCACCGGCTACCAGGACCAGAACATCCTGAAAAAAAGCGTCGTTCCCTTCCCGAAGGCCGAGTGGTTCAAGCGCGGCGATCTCTTCGGCGGCATTGCTGACGACATCCACTTCAACATCGGCTGCGCAGGCTGCCACTACGACACCAACACCACCAAGGTCGACGTGATTGCCGAAGACGGCAGCACCACCTTCGACGGCAAGTCCCTGTGCGATCCGGGCCGCGGCTGGGATGCCCTGAGCTGCATCGAGAACGGCACCACCGTCAACGGCACCACCTTCGACAGCAACAACACCGTCAAGGAGTGCGTCGACTGCCACATCAACGGCACCAACACCCAGGGCGTCGCCATCGGCACCTTCAGCGCCCCCAACCCGGACATCGCCCACGGCGAGGCCGGCCTGCTCGCCAACATGACCCAGGCGTTCGGGAAGGACAACGAGCCCTTCATCGGCAACCACCTCGACGTCATGGACTGCACCGTCTGCCACATCTACCGCAAGCAGATGGCGGTCCGCTCCCTCGACTCCACCTCGGGCAACCGCTACCCCAACATGCTCGGCTTCGCTGCATAGCAGGGGATGTTCGGCATGTTCTCCAACCCCATGGGCCTGACCCGCGACATGTTCGCTGAAGGGGCTGCTGGCGATGCCATGTTCGAAGCCTACGCCGGCGACTACTCCAACCTCACCGAGTGGCGCCCCCTCTACCTGTGGATGAAGACGGGCGACTACGCCACCGGCGACTCCCGGCACCGCGCCAAGCTCTTCGCCGGAAACATCATCGACGCGATCATCTGGAACAACTTCTCCGGCGACTTCGACGGCAACGGCGACGGCGTCGTCGGCCAGCCCCTGGGCCACCAGAACACCGGCGGGACCACCATCGACGGCGAGGGTTTTGAATACCTCAACTACGACCCGCCGATCTCCCGCGACATGAAGGGCCGCATGAACTACGGCCCGAGCGGCTTCGCCAACATCCCCGTCGGCTTCGGCGGCGGCGCCTTCGCCAGCGCCTACGCCGCGGACGGCACCTTCACCGGCCAGTGGAACTACGTCGGCGTCTACGGCGGCAACGCCGTCTTCTCCACTCCCGAGGAGGTCGACGCCTACCTGAGCGCCCAGACCACCGACGGTTTCTCCTGGAAGGACCGCGTCAAGTACTCCTTCGTCGGCGCGCCCTTCACCCTTACCCACAACGTCCGTTAGGCGAAGGTCGGCGCGTTCGTCCTCGGCGAGCGCCAGAAGAACGAAGCCGGCGAGATCACCGGCCTCGGCTGCTCCGAGTGTCACTCGGCTGCAGAGGAGTTCTTCAGCGGCACATTCGACATGATCGGCACCGCGATCAAGGCGCCTGCCGGCGGCAACTTCATGGTCAGCGGGGCCGAGCAGCTTGAGATCGTCACCGAAGAAGGCGACATGTTCACCGGCGCCGAGCTCGGCAACAAGCTCGGTCAGTCCCGCGAAGTCCCCTTCCATGTGGACGGCTGCTGGACCCCCGGCGCAACCCCGCAGGAAGGAGCCTTCGTGGCTTACGGCGACGGCGCCTGCACCACCGAAAGCGCCAACGCCGGTTACCGCATGGTCGGCGAGACCATGGAGCGCAGCAAGGCCATGTACCCCGAAGACGCCGGCATGGACGGCACCGGGTACAAGGACCTCAATGGCGATGTGGTCGGAGACGGCTCCCGCGCCGCATGGGTTGCCTACCTTGAGGACGAAGATGCCCTCATGGCGGCAGGCAGCCTGACCGAGACCGCCGGCGAGATCGCCGCTATCGTGCCGACCGCCGCAATGACCATCACCTCTGGCGCGACTTTCGACGTGAACACCACCTTCGGCCTCAACAACGCTCAGCTCAGCTACTCCTTCGACCACTACACCGCCGTCATCGGCACCGAGCTGACCCTCACCGCCACGGACGAAGGCGCCGGCTACAGCTACTACTGGCAGACGTCCGACCTCGCCCTGGGCAACTACGGCCAGGACGACTTCCGTGACGGGTCGACCCAGCTTGAAGGCGCTACCGCAACCTACACCTTCAACAAGCTCGGCACCTTCACGATCACCCTGACCGCGGTCTCTCCCGACGGCACCCGGACACGCACCTACGCCAAGGTCACCGTGGTCAACCCGGCGTCCAACATCGCCATCACGCCTGCCGACCTCACCGCTTTCGATGATCGGTCGGTCACCATCACCTTCGACACCTCCGGTCTCTCCGTCGCCGACCAGGCGGCTGCTGACCAGCTGGTGATCTACTGGGGTGACGGCAAGAAGGACACGGTCGCCATTACCGGCACGAGCACCGCCGTGGACCATGACTACATGCTCTTCTCCGGCTTCGACAACGACGAAGACGGCACCTACACCTACAAGCTGTCCGTCTACACCTGGGACAGCGCCAACAACGTGAAGGTGGACATGAAGNTGAAGAAGACTGCTACGGTTGAAGTTACCCTGCCGTAATCACGACCCAACAGTCGAATCAATTGTTATGACATCAGGCCCGGGGATTTTTCCCCGGGCCTTTTTTCGTTCCCGCGAGGCGTGCGGAATGCGGCGGCATTGTCATGGGCGATTCGGCGCTGCGCTCCTTGATCCACCCTGCGCCGACTCATCGACAGACGAACCAGAGAGCAAAACATCCGCAGGGTGGGTCAAGCGGAGCGGAGCGAACCGACGAAGCGAGAGCTGGAATTGCCTGAAAAATAGCAGCGAAGGCGGAAGGGGGGACGACAAAGGTCTTCTTAGAGCCTGGTCTTCTTGCAATCGAACACATGAGCCCGGCTGTCGGTCGGGAATGCGACTGCCGGGCTCGAAACCATGCAAGGTGCGGCAACGCAGCCCCCCTGCAGAGATAAAGGATTCCACGCCTGGCCATTGCCCCCCCCCTGGCCGCATCGTTCAGGTCGCCGCCGCAGATCCGCGCCAGGGGAAAAACTCCCCGGCAGCCCGCGCCGCCAGAAATGGGGAAACCATTCCCGCCGCGCGGGGTTGTGCCCGGGATATGGGACCGGGAAAGCCGCTTCCTTGACGCAAGGGGGGGGGGAGATGAGTGGCCACCCCTTGAGCCGCAGCTACAGAGGGGGGTTGCCCGGCCTTCTCAGTGCCCTCTCCTGCTGTGGCGACAACCTTTGTTCCATAAAATAGAAAAAGCGGGCCCCGCCATTGCGGCGGGGCCCGCTTTTTCTATCGGTCATGCTGTGTCCGGAAATTACAACCGGCTACTTCTGCTCTCCGTACCAGCTGGTGACGATGTCGTCGTCGGAGAAGGTCTTCGCCTCGCCGACGATCATGCCGTCGTCGTTGATGTCGTTGACCTTCGTGTCGCCCCCGAAGCTGTACAGGCGGCCGAGGTCTTCCATCTTCGCGCTGCCGGGTTTCCAGTAGAAGGCGTGAACGAAATCGTCGGAGGCCTCGGACCAGCCGACGACCTCGCCCTTGTCGTTAATGGCCAGCGCGCCGCTCTTCCGGCCGCCGAGGGTGCCCAGGTCGACGATCCCGTCCTGGGGATCCCAGAAGAAGGCGTGGGTGTCGAGAACCGAGTTGGGGGGCTCTGCGATCGAGAGGTAGCGGGAATCGCCGACGATCTGGCCGGAGGCGTTCATGGCCACGACCGCCATCGCGGTGCCGCCGCCCAAAGGCTCGATCTCGACCATGCCCTGGTTGAAGTTCTGCCAGGAGAAGGCGTGAACCTCGCCGCTGGAGGTGATGAACTGCCCGGCCACGTACCCGAGGTCGTTGATCAGCTGGGCGGTGGAGCCAAAACCCATCAGGTCGTCGATGTTGCGCATGCCGGAAGCGGAATCCCAGATAAAGGCCCGGTTCGCCCCGTCGATCTTGCCGAAGCCGACAACCTTGCCGCCGGCATTGATGTCGAAAGCCTTGCTGGTCGTATCCCATTCACCCTTCGGGTCGGGATGGATGTTGGTCAGGACGCCGTTCTGCCAGACAAAGGCCTGCTGAAAATTCTGATTGGCGTCGATATCGGACCATCCGGCGACCTTGCCCTGGCTGTTGACCGCTTCGGCCGAACTTTCCGGGCCGCCGAGGGTGCCGATGGCGACGGTGTTGCCGTCGTCGACGTCCCAGAAAAACGCCTGGAAGTCGCCGGCCGCCGTGTCGGACTGGCCGACCACCTGGCCGTTGTCGTTGAAATCGTAGGCCTCGCTGGTCAACCCGCCGAGCGGTTCGACAAAGAGGGCCATGGAGTCGGCCTTGTCTTCCAGGACGTAGGTGAAGAGCTGGTCGCCGCCGGTCGTCTCGCCGGCGATCTGGCCGTTGTTGTTGACGAACAGCGCCCAGCTGTCGAGGCCGAGGTTGGCCACCTTGTTGCCGAGATCGGTAAAGTTGTAGACGTCGCCGCCGGGCAGGACGTCGCTCGGCTCTCCGCCGCCGCCGTCGTTGCCGTCTTGGGTCGGCGCGCCGCCACCGCCGCCGCCACCGCCGCAGCCGACGAGATTAATGGACGCCGCCAGGAGAAGGATCAAAAGGAAATTCAACCGTCTCATAGTTCACCTCAAAGGACAGGGGTTGATGCTCGCAAATGAGCCAATATCGTTGTTTATTTTCAAAGCTATGGACGAGTCTAGCGGGATTGTCAAATCGATGCTACGTGGCAACCCGTACGAATCGATACCGGAGAAGACCACCATCGGACTGCGCATCTGCACATCGCCTCAGAAGGTCATGCGGAATCCGAGGGAAAAATTCTGGGTGGCGTATTGGGAATCGACGCTCCGCCCGTCGGTGGTGTCGAACTGGGGATCGAGCGTTGCGAAGTAGCGGTAGGACAGGTCGATGAGGGCCCTGGGGCTGATCTCGCAACTGACCCCGAAACCGCCCTGGTAGGCAAAGACGAGATCGTCGGTGGTCTCGAAATCGAGGCTGAGGCTCTTGTCCTCGGCCAGGTTGACATAGGCGCCGCCGGCCCCCGCGGTAATAAAGGGGGTGACCGGCGTGCGGGTGGGAAAATCGGCGTAGGAGTTGAGCATCAGGCTGAAGGACTCGAACGTCCCGCCGGGGTTGAAGCTCTCTCCCTCGAGGGTGATGCCGTCGATGCCGTTGTGCCGGTAGGCGCCCTCCAGTTCGATCCGCCCCTCGCCGACGTCGTACCCGAGGGCGCCGCTCAGGACGAGGCCCGGGTCGAAATCGATCTCGACGGTGTTAAAGTTACCGGTAAGGTCGGCGTCGTTCATGGCGACGCTGCCGCCCTGGGCGCTGATGTAGACGGGACCCCGTTCGGCAAAGGCCGACCCGGACAAAAGGATCGAGGCCATGAAGGCCAGAGATATGAACCACTTATTACGCATTGCCACCCCGTGCCGCATGTTGGGTTAAAACTTTCTCTAATCGGACGAATGTTAGGGCCTGAGTCGGTAAATGTCAATAAAAACCCTTCCTTTTATTTCCTCCGCAAAGGATGTACACTGACTCACTTTTCCCCCAGACCACCCCTCACAAGGCTATGGAGACGACGATGTCCGCTATCCGCTGGGAACCAGGTTTGAAACTGCACGGGTTTGCCGTTACCGCCCATACCCCCTTGCCGGAACTGAATGCCGAACTGATCGAACTGCGGCACGAGGTCACCGGGGCGCGGATGGTCCATCTCGCCGCCGAAGACGACAACAACCTGTTCGCGGTCGGTTTCCACACCACCCCCCACGACTCGACGGGGGTGGCCCACATCCTTGAGCACACGGTGCTGTGCGGCTCGGAGCATTTCCCGGTGCGCGACCCCTTCTTCTCCATGCTCAAGCGCAGCCTCAACACCTTCATGAACGCCTTTACCGCCAGCGACTGGACCCTCTACCCCTTCTCCAGCCAGAACCGCAAGGATTTCTTCAACCTGATGGACATCTACCTCGATGCGGCCTTCTTCCCCCGCCTGCTGGAGCGGGACTTCCACCAGGAGGGGCACCGCCTGGAGCTTGCCGACCCGGCCGACCCGGATTCGGCCGTCGTCTTCAAGGGAGTGGTGTACAACGAGATGAAGGGGGCCATGGCCGACCCTTCGTCCCTGCTCGCCCGGCGTCTCAACCGGGCCCTCTACCCCACCACCACCTACGGCCACAACTCGGGCGGCGAGCCGGCCGCGATTCCCGACCTGAGCTGGGAGCAGCTGCGCGCGTTTCACGCCACTTACTACCACCCGGCCAACGCCTATTTCTGCACCTACGGCAACCTCCCCCTGGAGGAGCACCTGCGGGTCGTCGAGGAGAAGGCCCTGTCGCGCTTCGGCCACAAGGCGGTCGATAGCGCGGTCCCCGACGAGGTGCGCTTCGAGAGTCCGAAAAGGCTGATCGAAACCTTCCCCCTGGCCTCGGAGGAGTCCCAGGAGAGGCGGAGCATGGTCCAGGTGGCCTGGCTCACCTGCCCGATCAGCGACAGTTTCGAGCGGACCGCCCTCTCCCTCCTCTCCAACCTGCTCTTGGGCAACCCGGCGGCCCCGCTGCACAAGGCCCTGCTCGACAGCAAGCTCGGCCAGAACCTGGCCCCGGGCACCGGCTACCACGACGACAACCGGGAGACCTTCTTCGCCGCCGGGCTCCAGGGGACCGAGCCCGAAGAGGCGGAGAAGATCGAAAAAATCGTCATCGACACCCTGGAGAAGGCGGCGCAGGAGGGCTTCCCGGCGGAGCGGATCGAAGCGGCCCTGCACCAGATGGAATTCGCCCACCGGGAGGTCACCGGGGACCAGTACCCCTACGCCCTGGTGCTCCTGATGCGCCTGCTCGGCCCCTGGATCCACGCCGGCGACCCCGTCACCCCCCTGCTGCTCGACCAGGACCTCGAACGGGTCCGGAAGGAGGCGGCGCAAGGGCCCTTCTTCCAGGAACTGATCCGCCGCCACCTGCTCGGCAACTCCCACCGGGTGACCCTGACCCTGCGCCCCGACCCCGGGCAGGCCGAGCGCGAGGAGGCGGAGACCGCCGCCCGCCTGGAGACGCTGGGCGCGGCCCTCTGCGCGGAGGACCGGCAGCGCATCCGGGCCGAGGCCGAGGAGCTGCAGCGCTCGCAGGAGGCGGAGGAGGACCTCTCGGTCCTGCCGACCCTCGAATTCTCCGACATCCCGGAAGAGGAGCGCCCGGTCCGCGCCCTTGCAGGGAAGGAAAGCGGGACGCCGGTGCACTGGTTCGACCAGCCGACCAACGGCATCGTCTACTTCACCTCCCACCTGTCGACCCGGGACCTGCCGGAGGACCTGCGGCCCTACGCGCCCCTGTTCTGCGCCACCCTCACCCAGGTCGGGGCGGCGGGCCACGACTACATGGAGATGGCCGAGCGCATGACCGCGGCCACCGGCGGCATCCGCGCCGGGACATCGGTCCTCGAGTCCCCCGGAGGCCTGGACGACTTCGCGCCTCTTCTGGAGGTCAAGGGCAAGGCCCTGCGGCGCAACGGGGAGAAGCTGTTCGACATCCTGGAGGACATTTTCACCGCCCCCGACTTCTCCGACCTGGAGCGTTTGCACACGGTGTTCAACCAGATCAAGACCAACCTGGAGAACTCCATCCCCGGGGCGGGCCACCGCTACGCCGCCCGGGCCGCCGCCGCCTCTCTCAGCGCCGGCGCGAGCCAGCGGGAGGAGTGGTCCGGGGTCTCCCTGGTGCGCCTGGCCAAGCAGGTCGCCGCTCTGGCCCCCGGGGAGCTGGCGGAGGTCGCCGGAAAGCTGCGGGCCATCGGCGAACGCCTCCTTGACGGCGGGCTGATCCGCTGCGCGCTGACCGCCGAGGCGAGGGCCTTCGACTCGGTGCGCCCATCCCTGGGCGCCTTCCTGAAGGCCCTGCCCCGCGGCGCAAAGGAGGCGGCGGCTCCGGCGGGCCCCTTCGCGCCCCGCCCCCTGCGGACCGGCTGGGCCGCCTCGCTCCCGGTGAACTACGTGACCCGGGTGTTTCGCGCCGTCCCCCTGGTCCACCCCGACTCCCCGGCCCTCATGGTGCTGTCCCGGCTGCTGCGGGCCGGCTACCTGCACCGGGAAATCCGTGAAAAAGGCGGCGCCTACGGGGGCCTGGCCTCCTTCGACCCGGAGACCGGGCTCTTCTCCATGCTCTCCTACCGGGACCCTCACCTGATCCGCACTCTGCAGGTCTACCGGGATGCCGCCGAGTGGGCCGCCTCCGGCGACTTCACCGACGAGGCGGTCAAAGAGGCCGTCCTCTCGGTCTTCAGCGAGATCGACCGGCCCCTTTCGCCCGGGGGACGGGGCAACCGCGAGTTCGCCCACATCCGGCAGGGCCTCTCCCTGGAGATGCGTCAGAGCCTGAGGGGAAAACTCCTCGCCGTGGACGCCGGATCCCTGCGCCGGGCCGCCGAGCGCCACCTGTTGGCCCAGTGGCCGCAGAGCGCGGTAGGTGTCATGGCCGGGGAGGAGGCTCTGCGCCGGGCCAACGAGGAACTCGGGGACGAAGGGCTCCGGATCGAACGGATCTGAAGCCGCGCTGGAGGGGTAAAGTCGAAAGACGGCCTCAGAACCGGTGACAGTGCAGGCACAGGGCGCTGCCCCGGTTGCTGAGGGTGAGCAGCTTGCGCTCGGTGGAATAGATGCTGTGGCAGGAGGTGCAGCCGAGTTTTCCCTCGATAAAGGAAATCGCGGGGTCGAGCTGGCTGCGGGGGTTGAGCTCCCGGTTGCGGGCCTGGATCTGGTCGTAAACCACGCCGACGGGGTGGCTGAGACAGACCCTGTCCAACCCCGAAGTGCAGAAGTGGACGTCCCCCGCGCTCAGGGCGTCGTGGCAGGCGAGACATCCCCTGGAGATGCGGTCCAGCGAGACCGACACGTCCCCCGGGGGGGTATAGACCTTGGCGTGAGCCAGGAATACGGCGCCGCCGTGCCCCCCGTCGCCCAGCGTATGGCAATGGCCGCAGAACCCCCTGTCCACCTCCTCTCCCCGGAGCCGATAAGGGCGCTCGGGGGACACTTCGAGGTGGGGATGGTGACAGCTCACGCAACTGAGCCGGCCGCCGCCGTCGAGGCGGAACCCCGAGGGGATCTCCAGGGTTGGAACGACCCCGGTGGGATGGGAGTTGTCCTTCGACATGGCATGGCACTGAAGGCAGACAAGGTCAACGTCCCGGACAAGGACCGGTTCCCCCGCGCCTGGGCGGGCGCGGTGGCACTCGTCGCAGAGCCCCTCGAAATCGTGGGAAGGGTCGGCGGACTGGGGCGGCGCGGATGTCACGAAAAAGACCGCGCCGAACAGGAGCAGGACGAGAAATCCGAACAGGATGGGGCGGTTGTTCATGGCCGGCCTTCCCGCAAAGGGTCTGGTCATCGGAATAAGAGACAAGACCACCTTATCAGGAATACCGCAAAAGAAAAGCCCCCGAAGGCTGACCCGTCCCACCTCTTAACGACCACACAAAAATCAACAATTCAAAACACTTAAGACTCCCCCCCCGCAACCGAGGGAGCGGGCCCTTATTTGCGCCTTCGAGCGAACCGGGTCGGCTCGGCCCGCCAGGGGTCGTCGGGCCAGGGATGCTTGGGATAGCGCCCCTTGAGCTCCTTCTTCACCTCGGGATAGACGCTGTTCCAGAAGTTGCCGAGGTCCTGGGTGACCTGGATGGGCCTGCGGGCGGGGGAGAGAAGGTGAAGAAGAACGGCGACCCGGCCCCGGGCCGCCCGCGGGGTCTCGGCGAGGCCGAAAAGCTCCTGGAGCTTGACCGCAAGGACCGGCGGGCCCTCGGAGGCGTAGTCGAGCCGGATTTTCGAGCCGCTGGGTACGGCGAGCCGCTCGGGGGCGAGGCCATCGAGCTGCCTCTGGCGGTTCCAGTCGAGCAGGGAGCGCAGGGGGGGAAGAAGATCGAGCCGCCGCAGGTCGGCCCGCTTTCTGACCCGGTCAAGGAAGGGGCCGAGCCATTGCTCCAGTGAACTCAGGAGGTCGGCCTCTCCGAGCTCCGGCCAGCCCTCTTCGGGAAAGGCCCGGCCTGCGAAACGGATCCGCTCGAGGTACTGGCGCGCCTCGGGGCTCCAGTTCAGCATGTCGAGGCCGCCCCGGCGGATCGCCTCGATCAGCGCCTCCCTCACCTCTTCGGGCTCGGCGCCGACCGGCCGGCTGTTGAGAACCAGCGCCCCCAGGACCCGCTCCTCCCGGGCGGCCACCTGGCCCTGTCGGTCGTCCCAGGCCACTCTCCGCCGCCAGGCGAGGCCGTCGCCGGCCAGGGCCTCCAGATCGTCCATCTCGATGGCGCTGGCCATGTGGATCAGGGCCTCGCCGCCGGGTCCGCCCTGAAGGTCCACGGCCACGACCAGGGAGCGACCGACGACCCCGGAGCGCGGCGAGAGCCGGCCCCCCTGCCCTCCGCAGAGCAGGTAGCGACCATCCCGGCCCTCGCGCGCGAGAGCGATGCGGTCGGGGAAGGCCACCCCCAGAAGGCGCCCCACCTCCCGGGCCGTCCCACCCCCGGCACGGCCCCGGCAGGCCGTCTTGCGCCGCCAGAAGCGGGCCGCCCGCTCGACCGCGCGGCAGGCGCCCGGATCGGCCCCTTCGACCGCCCGGCCGTCCCGGCGCCAGCGCTCCAGAGCCTCCAGGCGCTCCAGAAGGTCGCTGTCGCCTGCGAGGCGGGGCCGCCACTCCCTTCGAAAAAGATCCCGCTCGCCCAGCAGGGCGGCCAGGTCGCAGGCCAGAGCGAGGGCATTGCGCCTGCGCCCCTCCACCAGCAGGCGGGCCAGGCGCGGATGGGCCGGCAGAAGCGCCATCTCCCCGCCCAGGACGGTCGGGAGATCTCCTTCGTCGAGGGCTCCGAGCAGGCGCAGAAGCTGCCTCGCACCGGCCAGGGCCCCCGGCGGCGGGGGTTCGAGCCAGGACAGGCTCTCGGGGTCCCTGACCCCCCACCGGGCCAGCTCCAGGGCCAGGGGGGCGAGATCCGATTGGCGGATCTCGGGCGGGCTGAAAGGGAGCAGGCTCCCCTGGGTCCCCTCGCTCCAGAGGCGGTAGCAGGTCCCGGGGCCGAGGCGCCCGGCGCGGCAGGTCCGCTGGTCGGCGCTGGCCCCGGATATCCGCATCGTCTCGAGAGTGGTCGTTCCCCGGGCCGGGTCGAAACGGGGCCGGCGCTCGAGCCCGCTGTCGACCACCACCCGCACCCCCTCGATGGTCAGGCTCGTCTCGGCGATATTGGTCGCCAGCACCACCCGTCGCAGATTGCCCGGCAGGATCGCCCGCTCCTGCTCGGCAAAGGGGAGGTCTCCGAAGAGGGGCGCCACCCTCACCCCCGAACCGAGATCGCCGAGAAGATCGCGGCAGCGGCGGATTTCCCCGGCGCCGGGAAGAAAAACGAGCAGGTCCCCTTGCGTCTCACGCAGGGCCCTGCGCACGGCCGCGGCCGTCCACTCGGCCGGGTGGCCCTGCGGATCCCGCGGCGCGTAGCGCACCTCCACCGGGTGACTGCGCCCCGCGCTGGTCACGAGGGGACAGCCCCCGAGAAGTTCGGCGACCGGCGCGGCGTCCAGGGTGGCGGACATGACCAGTATCTTGAGGTCCTCCCGCAGGCCCTGCTGAGCGTCGCGACACAGGGCCAGGGCGAGATCCGAATGAAGTCCCCGCTCGTGAAACTCGTCGAAAATCACCAGGCCGACGCCGGACAGTTCCGGATCGCTCTGCAGGCGGCGGGTGAGAATCCCCTCGGTGACCACCTCGATGCGGGTCGCGCGCGAGACCTTCCGGTCGAAACGGATGACGTAGCCGACACTCTCTCCGACCGCCTCGCCGCGCAGGGAGGCCATGTAGCGGGCGGCGTTGGTGGCCGCCAAGCGGCGCGGCTCGAGCATGAGAATGCCCCGGCCTGCCAGCCACGGCTCATCGAGGAGGGCCAGCGGCACCCGGGTTGTCTTGCCGGCCCCGGGAGGAGCCTGGAGGACCGCCGCGCCGCCGGAGGCCAGGGCGCGCCTCAGCGGTGACAGGACTGCATCGATGGGAAGCGAAGGAGAGGTCATGGAAGGGCTGTCAGAAAGTCTCTTTCGGGCTCGTTTTCGCTGCTGCGGAGCGTGTCGGAGCCAGGCGAACCCGCCGGGACCCGTGCGAATCCGGGCGGGGGGGGCTTCGTGAAGCATGGAACTCGCTGCCCTTTACCGGGGCAAGTCCCGAAAACGCGCCGCCGCGGCCGGAATCTGCTCCTCGCGGATGTTACCGAAGGCCAGCCGCAGGAAACCCTCGAGGCCGGGCCCGAAAGCGGCCCCCGGCAGGCAGGCGATGTTGGCCTCGTCAGCGAGGCGGCGGGCCGCCGACCGGCTCGTCTCTCCCTCCCAGGGGTGCGTGACCCAGGCGAAGAAGCCGCCGCTGGCGGCCAGCCCGAAGGGGTTGCCCGGCCGGAGGAATTCTTCCCGGAAGCGCTGGTGGCGGCGCTGCATAACGGCCCGCTTCGATGCGACCCAGCCGTCCAGGGCGTCGCACCCGTAGCGCAGCGCCTCCTGGGTAATGCGGGGCTGGCAGACCGCCATGGTGTCCTGGACCTTCAGCGCCTGGCGGATGAACCCCTCGGATGCGACCAGGGCCCCGGCCCGAAAGCCGGTCAGGGCATAGGTCTTGCCGAAGGAGGCCAGGTGAACGAAATGGCCTGTCCAGGCCGGGTCGGAGAAAAGCCCGTGGGACGGCCCGTCGATAAAGGCGTTGTAGGTTTCGTCCAGGACCAGGGCGATGTTCTTCTCCCGCGCCAGTTCGAAAATGCGGCGCAGGGTCGCCGGGGCGAGGACGGCCCCTGTGGGGTTGCTGGGGGAGACGAGCAGGATCGCCCGGGTCCGGGGAGTGACGAGCTTTGCCAGGGCCTCCGCTTCGGATAGCCCGCTCCCGCCGCCGGCCGGGCGGGCATAGACGGGACGGATGCCGAGGGCGCCGAGGGCCATGGGATGGTCGAAATAGGCGGGAAGCTGGACGATTACCTCGTCCCCCTCCCGGCACAGCACGACCATCGCCAGCCAGAAGGCCTGGCTGGCGCCGACGGTCAGGCAGATCTGCCCGCCGGAGGGGCCCGCGCCGTACATTCTGCGGTAGCGGGCGCAGACCGCCTCGCGCACCTCGGGCAGGCCCTCGTCGGGAGTGTATTTCGAGACCAGCGGGTCGGAGAGCAGCCCCTTGAGGTGGTCGGTCAACTCCGCGGCCGGGGGGTAGTCCGGAACGGCCTGGCACAGATCGACCAGGGGCCTGTCCTCCGGGAAGACCCTTCCTGCGAGCCAGCCCTTGACTTCGGAGATGGGGGGGAAAGGGAGCTGCGCGACCCGGGCGGAGACAGGGAACTTCATCGCATTCCTTCGTGAAGAGCTATCCCGCCTGCGCCGGCGGGAGGTTCAGGTCAGGCCGCTCGGATGATCTCCACCAGCAGTTCGGCCACGCGGACCATGTCCTTGACCGCCACGGACTCTCCGGTGGTGTGGACGCCGGTCATCCCGGTGCCGAGAATCACCGTCTCGATCCCAAAGCCGTTGAAGATGTTGGCGTCGCTGCCGCCTCCGGCCACCTCCACCGCCACGCCGCGCCCGAGGGCGGCCGAGGCCTCCTCCACCAGGCGGATGATCCCCGCATCGCGGGGGACGGCCATCCGGGGGTAGTCGGCCAGAACCTCGGCTGTCACCTCGGGGCGCACGGCGGTCCCGTCGATGGTGCGTTCGAAGGCGCTGGCCGCCTCCTCCAGGCAGGCGACCATGGCCCGGGTCTGGGTCTCGAGCATGGCCGGGTCGTGGCTGCGCGCCTCGCCCTCCAGAACTACCGTCCGCGGCACGATGTTGGTTGCCAAACCGCCCTGAATGATACCGATGTTGGCGGTGGTCTCGGGGTCGATGCGCCCCAGGGGCATGCGGTCGATGGCCCGAGCCGCCACCTCGATCGCGGAAATCCCCGCCTCGGGCGCGATGCCCGCATGGGCCTCGCGTCCGGTGATGGTGAAACGGAGCTTATTGGCGCAGGGGGCGCGGTAGACGACCAGGTCGACCCCCGCGGTGTCGAGGGCCAGGCCCCGGCGGGAGCGGAGTCTTTCGGGGTCGAGGGCCTTGGCCCCGAGCAGGCCGACCTCCTCGCAGACCGTAACCACGATCTCGATCGGACCGTGGGCGATCCCCTGCTCACGAACCACCTCGAGGGCCTCGATGATCTCGGCGATGCCGGCCTTGTCGTCGGCCCCCAGCACCGTCTCCCCGGCGCTGGTAAAGACCCCTTTTCTCAGAACCGGCCTCACACCGTCGGCGGGACTGACCGTGTCCATGTGCACCGCGAGAAGCAGGGGCTCGGCCGACGGTTTGGATCCGGCAAGGCGGCCGATCAGGTTGCCGGCTTCGCTCCCGGTGCGGTCTCCGGCATCGTCTTCGGCAACCTCCGCACCCAGGCGGCGCAGGCGCTCTGCCAGGTAGCGGGAGAGCTCCCCTTCCCGGAAGGAGGGACTGGCAATAGACGCCAGGCGGGCGAACTCCCCTGACAGACGCTCCGTATTGATCATGAACCTCTCCCATCACGAAACATTATGACTTCGAAGGCCGCCGCCCGCCCCGAAAAGCCGTTCAACGACTCCAACCAGCGACAGATTTCCCTTGTGTATACTGGTCCTTTTCCTACTTTGCAACAAAATTGCCTCCCGGCCCGGCGGAAAGCGCCCCTCCCCCCCCGCGGGAAACCGCTTCGGGGCCGAGACAACCTCTGGACAAAAGGAGCAGGAAGCTGGTAACATGCGGCGATTGTGAACTGTTTTGTCAAACCGCAAGAATGAGGGGCCCCCGGTCTCCCGGCGAATGCTCCGGCACGGAATATACCTGTGAATTTCGACTTCAATCCCCCAAGCAAGTCCGCGGCCAAAGCCCGCCTCGTCCGTTGGCGGATTCCCCTGGCCGCGGCCGTGCTGATCCTGGCATGCGTGACGCCCTTGCTCTTCGATCGCCCTTCGCCCCCCGCCACGGAGGCCGGCACGGTCCCACTGACGATGGAGCCGGCTGCCCCGCCGGCCCCCGAGATCCGCCGGGAGGCCATCGAGGGAACGATCAACCCCGGCGACACCCTGACCGCCCTGCTGGGAGGCTACCTGACCCCCCAGGAGCTGCACGACCTGAACCAGAAGAGCCGCAAGATTTTCCCCCTGACCGGCATCTGTGCGGGCCAGCCCTACACGCTCTGTCTGGAGGACGGGGCCTTTGACCGCTTCGAGTACGACATCGACCGGGAAGACCAGCTGATTATCAGCAACGAGGGGGAGGACCTGAGCGTCTCCCGAATCCCCATCGAGTATAGCGTGGAGACCGAGTTGGTCGGCGCCACCATCGACACCAGCCTTTTCGAGGCGGTCGCCGAAACCGGCGAGAACGCCGAACTGGCCATGGCCCTGGCCGACATCTTCGCCTGGGACGTGGACTTCATCCGCGACATCCGCAAGGGCGACTCGTTCCTCGCCCTCGTGGAGAAGCGCTTTCGGGAGGGGGAACCGGCCGGCTACGGACAGGTCCTCGCGGCGCAGTTCACCAACCAGGGGACCCCCTTCAAGGCCTTCCTGTTCAAGGACGGCGACCGCCCCGTTTCCTACTACGACGAACAGGGCAGAAGCCTGCGCAAGGCCTTCCTGAAGGCCCCCCTGTCCTATTCGCGCATTTCCTCCGGCTTCACCCTGCGGCGCTTTCACCCCATCACCAAGACCTGGAAGGCCCACCCGGCCATCGACTACGCCGCCTCTCCCGGGACCCCCATCAAGACCGTCGGCGACGGGACGATCATCAAGATCGGCTATACCAAGTACAACGGCAACTTCGTCAAGGTCCGCCACAACAACTCCTTCGAGACCCTTTACCTGCACATGAAGGGGTTCGCCAAGGGGATGCGCAAGGGGAAGAAGGTCCGGCAGGGCCAGACGATCGGCTACGTGGGCAGCACCGGCCTCGCCACCGGCCCGCACCTCTGCTTCCGGATGTACAAGAACGGCTCGCCGGTCAACCCCAACCGGGTCAAGATGGCCGCGGCCCCGCCGATCTCCAAGGAGCACATGGCCGAGTTCAAGACGGCGATCACTCCTCTGCTGGCGCGCCTGGAAGGGCGCGAAGAGGATACCCGGGTCGCCGCCTCCATGGCCTCCGGGCCGGGGAAGCTCGAGCTTTCCGATTAACCCTGGCGGCGCGGCCCTTCCCCACTGGACAATTGCCCAAAAAGACTTAACCTTTTTGAGGCCGGACGCACCCTCGCAGGCCGCCCCCACGGGCGGCAGCCAGGTCCGGCCTCCAGGTTCGCGGAGGTTCTCATGCCTATCAAACTCGGAGAACTGCTGATTCGGGAAAAGCTCCTGACCTCCACCCAGGTCGAGGAGGCCCTGAAATACCAGGTCATTTTCGGAGGCCGGCTCGGCACCAACCTGATCGAAATGGATCTGCTCGAAGAGGGTGAAATCGCCCGGGTGCTGAGCAAGAAGATGGGGGTTCCCTTCGTCGATCCACCGAACCGACTGATGAAGATTCCGGAACAGACCCTCCAGAGGGTTCCCAAGGAGATGGCCCGGAAGCACAAGGTCATCCACCTGCGCCTTGACAACCGCAGGCTCTACCTGGCCATGGCCGACCCCTCGGACCTCAAGGCCATCGACGAAATCGCCTTTCGCACGGGCTACGTCATCCGGCCCGTGGTGGTCCCCGAGATCAGGCTGATCCTGGCCCTGGAGAAGCACTACCAGGTCGAGCGAAAGCGCCGCTACATCCAGACGACGAGCAAGGTGGGGGGACAAAAGAGCAGCCCGGGCTCCGGCGCAGGCAGCGCCCCGCTCGAAGAGGCGGCGAGCGAACTGGGGCAGACCCCTGCGGGACCGCAGTTCAAGCCTCTCTGGGAAGATTCGGGACCGGAAGAGGAGATGCCCGGATTGGCGGAAGCCCCCCCCGAGCCGCTTCCCTCGCTCTCCAGCCCGGCGCAGGGTTCTCCCGTTGCCGCAGAGGCGGCTCCGGCCGCAGAACGGCCCCAGAACCTGGAGTCCGTGGCGGAGCAGATGGCCGAGGCCCGCGACCGGGACGATATCACCGAGGCCCTGGCCGGCTACCTCGGCCGGGAGTTTTCCCGCGGGGCCCTGTTCCTGGTCCGCGGGGCTGCGGCCAGCGGCTGGAAGGCCACCAAGAACGGACGGCCCGTTGCCGGCTTCGACCAAGTCGAGATGCCCCTGGAAGAGCCTTCCCTGCTCCAGACCGTTGCCACAAGCAAGGCCTTCTATCTCGGGCCGGTCACCCCATCCCCCCTGAACTCCATGCTCCTTCAGCAGTTCGGAGGAAAAATGCCCGAGGCGGCCCTGCTCGTCCCGGTCACCTTGATGGGCCGGATCGTCGCTATCCTCTACGTGGACGGCGGCAACAGCGAACTGAGCGGACGCCTGCTCGACCTGCAACGGATCGCCACCAAGGCGGCCATGGCCTACGAAATCCTGATCCTCCGCACCAAGATTCTGAGCTCGTAACCCCGGGCCGCTTTATTCGGCAGGCCCGACCGGAGTCCGCCATGAAAAGATTCCTCGCCGTCTCTGCCGCCCTTCTGTTTCTGGCAGGCTGTTGCGCCCCTGCCGGCTCGGAAACCCGGCCCGCCCAATCGCTGACGAACCAATCAATTCTGGAAATTACCGGGACGGTCGTCTTCCTTCAAATGGAGGGGGGATTTTTCGGCATCCTCGGCGATGACGGCATGCGGTACGACCCGGTCGATCTGCCCGCCGAACTGCGCCGGGACGGAAAAAAGGTCCGGCTGAGGGTTCGCCCGATGGAAAAAACCATCGGCTTCCACATGTGGGGCAGGAAGGTCGAGATCCTTCAGGCCGAGCCCCTATGAACGCAACCCTATCGCCAGGCCTTTAGCCGCCGTGAACTACCTGGTCCACCTCTACCTGTCCGATCCGACCCCCGAATGCCTGCTCGGCACCCTCATGGGCGATTTTGTCAAGGGCCGGATCGGCGAGAGCTTCGCGCCGGGGGTCAGGCGCGGCATCGTGCTTCACCGCAAGGTGGACGTCTTCGCCGAATCCCACCCCGCCTTTCGATCCAGCAAGGGCCGGATTTGCGACTCCTACGGCTATTTTCGGGGCATCCTGGTGGACATCTTCTATGACCACTTCATGGCCCGGAACTGGGAGCGCTACGGCTCGGAGCCCCTGCCCGAATTCGCCCGGCGCGTCTACGCCGTTCTCGAGAATCACGCCGGAAGCCTTCCGGCTCCGATGAAGAGCACGGCCTCGGCCATGATTGCCCACAACTGGCTCGTTTCCTACAGAGAGATGGATGTTATCGGAAGGGTTCTGGAGCGGGTATCCTCGCGGCTGCGGCGTCCGAACCCGCTCGGCCTGGGGTTGGCGGAGCTGGAGAAAAACTATGCCGGACTGGAGGATGATTTCAGGGCCTTCCTGCCGGAGGCCCAAGACTTCGTACGGTGCTTTCCCCACGAGGGTTAAATATCGTCCCCCGCCTCCCGGGCTTCGCCGGAGAGCTGAAATTTCTTCATGAAGCGACGGTCGATCCAGTCCTTGAACAGGCAGGCGGGATGACCGTCCCACACCCAGCCCTTGCGGCGCAGGATACCCCGGCCGTCCCCCAGGTTAAAGATGAGCATGTAATCCTTCTGCGGCCGAAACGGCCTGAGTGCTCCCCCACCGAGGGCGGCCCGCAGGTTGTGGAAGAGGATGGGGTTCTGGCGCACGGCGTAGACCCCGACCCGGGCCAGGGGACGGGGCTGAAAATGGATGCAGTCGCCGCCGCCAAAAATTTCCGGGAAAGCGACGCTCTGCAGATAATCGTTGACCAGCAACCCCCCGTCGGGCCCGACCGGAAGCCCGGATGTTCCGAACAGAGAGGGAGGCCGGATGCCGGCGGCGAGGATCGCGATGTCACACGGCACGGTCGAGCCGCCCGACAGGAGAGCCTGCCCCCCGGCGACCTTCAGAACCCGCTCTCCCTCCAGAAACCGGATGCCGCGGGCGGCCAGGGAGTTTCTGGCCAGGGTCCCGGCCCGGGGAGGAAAGCCGTACAGCAGCCCGTGGGCGGAGGCCAGAGTGATGCCGAGCCGCCCCCGTCCAGCCTGGCCGAGGCGCCAGAGATTTCCCGCGACCTCCAATCCCGCCGGGCCCCCTCCTACCACCACCAGACGAAGGGGCCCTTGCGCCAGCCCCTCCAAAATGCGCCGCCGAGCCGCCGGAAGGTTGGTGATCGGCTTGACCGGGACGACGGCTTCTCCGGCCGCCTCCAGCCGGTCGGCGACCACCTCGCTTCCGACGTTGAAGGAGACAACGTCATAGCCCAACTCTTCGCCGGAAGCCAGCCTCACGGTGCGCCGCTCCGGGTCGATCCCCACCGCCTCGCCCTTGAGAAAAACCCCGCCCCGCTCCTGTACCATCCGCCGAAGGTGAAAACGGGCCTGTGCCGGCCGGTAAGTCCCGGCCAGGACTCCGGGGCCCATGCCCGAATAATAGTGGTAGTCCCCGGGGCTGACGAGAATCGCCCGGTGCCCCCCTCTGACCACCTTTTTCAGCCCGGCGAGGACACTCAGATGGGCGTGCCCGCCTCCGACAAGGAGCAGGACTTTTGCCATGATCTACCTATCTGCCGGAGAGCCTCGATGGTGCAGGTCGGCCCCGGCGCCGGACGAAGCGGCGAGTTCGAATTTGGTGCCGCGAAACGGGTGCGGCGCAATCGGCCGGCCCTCAGGAGAAGCTGCCCCGGCGTTTTTTGCGGGACACCTTTCCGACCACCCAGCCGATGAAAAAGACCCCGCCTCCGGCCAGGAACCATTTGATCATGCCGGTGCGCAAAAGGGTTTCGTTTTCCGACCGAAGGCTTTGGGCCTCGACCTGCAGGCGGGTGTTTTCCGTTTCGAGGCTGTCACGCTCCTCGGATATCCGGACCACGTCGGCTGATTTTCGCTGAAGGGCTTCGAACTGCTCCCGAAGAGTCCCCAGGTCCTTTTCCTTCTGCCCCAGGCTCTGCTCGAGACCCTTCGCCCGCGCTCCGGAGTCCCGGCTCTGTGCGGTCAGCTCGTCCCCGCGCTGCCGGGCCTTGGCCAATTCGTCCTTCAGGCGCTGCTGTTCCTTCTCCAGCCGTGAGATGACCTTCGACTTGGGGGTTTCCCTGCTCAAGTACTGCTTGAGCACATAGCCCTCTTCTCCGCCCCGGGCGCGAACCTTCAGGTACCGTTCACCCTCCTCGAGCACTTCGACGGGGTCACCGGTCTTGAGGGACTTGAGGATTTTGTACTGAGTCCCCTTGCCCTGACGCAGAGTAATGACCAACTGGTCGGAGACATAGAGCGTGTCCGCAGCGGCGGGCACCGCCGGGGCTGCGAACACGCACACGAGCAGACAGCAGAGGCCCAACAGGTAGTTAATCTTTCCCCCCTCGTAAATGTATTTCTCATTACATTACCACAACTTCTCATTATATGGGCACGCTAAAAATGGCCCCCGCTTATCGCACTTCAAACCCGAAACGGTCCTGCAGAATGCCCCGCTCCGTCACCGCTTCGGTCTCCACCAGGTAGGCTCCGGCCTCCTTGCAGAAAATCCCGGCCCCATACCCCCCGTCTAAAGGCAGGGCCCTTGCCTGCAGACGGGTCTCGTCCGGACCCACCACGATGTACCGGACCGCGGCATTGGCCACGCCGACTCCGCCGGGGTCTGTGATGACGAGCATCAACTCCGGGCTGGCTCCGGGCCGACTTCCGTAGACCGCCCGGGAATGGGCGATGCGGTACTCGAACCGGTATCCGTCAACCAGGGAGGTGTGGATTCCGACCGAAGAGACTCCCCCGGCCCGGGGCTGCCCCGCCTGCCCCCCCCGGAGGGGATGGGCGAAGGCGACGAGCACGCTGGCCAGAGCACAGAGCAGAACCAATCCGAGACGAACACCTGGACTCATGGCAATCTCCTTTTCAGCATATCAGGACGCGATTCCGCTCCAAGTCGGGGATGATCGCAACCGGCCGCATTCCGGCCGAATGAAAGCCTGTGGAGCAACCTGCATGCCAGAAGCCCTTCGGCCGGTCTCCGGAGGCCGTCCGGGCTCCGAAGACCGGCCTCCAGAGGCCAAAAAATCGGAAAAGTGTCCCCAAATGGCGACGCAACAACGAACACTCGGCAGAAATTGCAGAAAGGACCGGCAACAAGGGGCGAGCGGGGGACCTTCTGAAGGGACGGTGAGAATGTCGCCGTCAAGCGACAGCGCAAAGGGGGGAGACGGGAAAAGGCGGTCAGGATTTGAACATGCTGGGAACGATGTGATGGCGCTGCAGAAGCTTGTAGAAGTCGGTCCGGTTGCGCTTGGCAAGGCGCGCGGCCTGGGTCACGTTCCCCCCGGTGATCTTCAGCAGCCGCACCAGGTATTCCTGCTCGAAATTGCGACGGGCCTCGGCAAAAGAGGGAACCTTTTCCTGGTTTTCCCGAATGGCGCTGGAGAGGAGGTCGGCCGGGATGACCGGGGTTGTGGCCAGAGCCACGGCCTGCTCCACGGCGTTGAGCAGTTGGCGGATATTGCCGGGCCACTGGGCCGCCATCAGTTCCTCCATGGCCTCGGAAGAAAACCGGTTGACCTTTTTGCCGGTTTTGACCGTCAGAGAACGCAAAAACTGATCGGCCAGCAGGGGGATGTCCTCCCGCCGCTGGGAAAGTGTGGGAAGTTCGAGCGAGACGACATTGAGCCGGTAGAAGAGGTCTTCGCGAAAATTGCCGTTGACAATCTCCGACTCAAGGTCCCTGTGGGTCGCCGAAATGATGCGCGCATCGATGGGAAAAGCCTTGGTGGCCCCGATGGGGCGCACCTGTTTCTCCTGCAGTACCCGCAGCAGCTTGACCTGGAGAGCGAGGGGCATGTCGCCGATCTCGTCCAGAAAGAGGGTCCCCTCGTGGGCCGACTTGAAGAGCCCCGGGTAATCCTTGACCGCCCCGGAAAAAGACCCCTTGGTGTGGCCGAACAGTTCCGATTCGAGAAGGGCATCGGGAATGGCGCCACAGTTCACGGCCACGAAGGGCCCCGAGGCGCGGTGGCTGGCCCGGTGAATCGCCCGGGCGAAAAGCTCTTTGCCGGTTCCGCTCTCCCCGCGGATAAGGATGCTCGAGTCGCTCTCCGCGGCCAGTTTCGCACGGCTCAGGAGCTTTTCCATGACCGGGCTCCGGGTCTGGATCTCCCGCCGCCAGAGCCCCTCCGGCCCGGATCCCTCGCCCCCCTCCCCCGCCGCTGTCAGGTTGAAGGCCTTCCCGATCTCGCGAAGCAGGCCCTTACTGTCAACCGGCTTGGTCAGGAAGGAGAAGACCCCGCGCTTGGTGGCGGCCACGGCCTCCGGAATCGAGCCGTGGGCGGTGAGAATGATGACCGGGATGGAGGTGTTCGACGTGCGGATGGCATCGAAGAGGGCCATGCCGTCCATGCCCTCCATGCGCAGGTCGGAGATAACGACGTGGGGGTGGGCGACGGGAAAGAGCCCGAGGGCCTCCTCCCCGCTCTCGGCGCAGATCACCTCGTAGCCGGCGCTCTGCAGACGCATGGACAAAAGACGCAGCAGGTCCTGATCGTCGTCGACCAGAAGGATGCGTTTCGCTTCAGCGGACATGATACTCCCGTCTATTGAGACACTCCTCTCCGCTCGCGGTCGGTGAGGATGTCCTCGATGGCCTTGAGTTCCTTCAACTGGCGGGACAGCTCCCTGGTATGCTCCCGCTCCTGCTCCAGGGTGCGTTCCAGCTCGTCGAGGCTCCCCAGCTTCTCGATCAAGACCCGGTTTTGCCTTTTGAAGCGAACCCGTTCCGCGTCGGCCCGCAAATGGTCGGCAGCGAGCAGGACGAGCAGACCGGCCAGGCCGTCCATGCCATCCTTCTCGACGGACCCGCCGCCGGGATAGCCTTCCAACAACTGCAAGGAGTATTCCCGATCACTGAAAGACTTGCCCGGAAGAAGGGCCAGGCAGGCCAGGATGAGCCGGTCCCCGGGTGCCCCGTTCTCCTCGAACGAAGCCCGGTACCGGTCGTACTCCCTCGCCTGCTCCTGCGCGGGCAGCCCCTGAACATACTGCAGAAAGATCAGGACCTCTTCAGCCCCCGAAGGGGCCGGGGCCGCCTTTTCGACAGCACCGAAGTCGAAGGGATGGAGGTTTTCCAGGCGCGCGCAGCCTGCCCCCAGGGCAATCTGGACCGCGGCCAGCAGCAGCACCATGATCAGGACGCGACGCTTCATGCCTCCTCACCTTTCCGGCAGGGCAGGTTCACCCGAAAATGGGCCCCAAGCTCGCCCTCGTCCATCAGGCGCAGGCTGCCGCCGTGGGCAAAAGCGAATTCCCGGGCAATGGAAAGCCCCAGGCCTGTCCCTTTGAGATGGCCCGGCGAAGGGACCGACCGTCCCTGGTAAAAAGGCTCGAAGACGCTCTCCCGCTCCTCGGGGGGAATGCCCGGGCCCGAGTCGGTCACGTCGAGCAATGCGCGCTCCCCGTCCTTGCCGAGCATGATGGCGATGCGCCCCTCCGGTGGGGTGTACTTCATGGCATTGGAGATAAGGTTGTCGGCCACCGTCTTGAGCTGCTCCCGGTCCCCCAGGACCGTCACGGGGGAAAGGTCCAGGTCGAGCTTCAGGCTCTTTTTGCGAACCACCAGCCGGTAATCGGTCAGCACCCTGCGCACCAGTTCGTCCAGCTCCACGGGAACGGGATTCAGAGGGGCGATCTTCGCGCCGAGCCTGCTGAAGCCCAGAAGGTTCTCGATGAGTTTCTGCAGCTCCTGGCTGTTCTTGTTCAGAATCCGGGTCACCTCCCTCTGCTGACCGTTGAGAGGGCCGACGACCTCGTCGACGAGCAGCTCGGCTCCTTCGCGGATGGACGCCAGGGGCGTCTTCAGCTCGTGGGAGACCTGGGCCACGAACTTGCTCTTGGCCCGTTCCAGATCGCCCAGTTGCTTGCCCAGCCAGTCCAGCCTCTCGCCGAGAAATTCCAGGTCCCGCGGCCCCGCGACCCGGGCCGGAGAGGAGAAATCCCCCTCCCCGAGGCGGCGAATCGCCCTGTCGATCTGCTGGATAGGCCGGGAGATCAGATGAGTGAAGATGGACACGAACAGCACCGCCAGGGGAACGAGGGCCGCCGCCTGCCACAGAAGTACCTGCTGGGCCCTTTCTGTGGCCTTCTGGGTCGCGTCGACCTCGCGCACGATGAGGTCGAAGCTCTCGGTGTAGGCCGTGTTGGCCAGGGAATGAAGTTCGGCGAAACTCTGCAGCGAGGCCTTCTGCCGTTCGGAGCCGCGCGGCTCGTTACGGAGAGTCTCCACCGCCCGGCGTTCGCCGGCCTGCAGGGCCTCCAGGCGTTTGACCTGGCTCTTCGCGAGGGGAATGGCGAGAAGGTGGGCCATGGTCCTCTCGATTTCGCGGTGGATGGCGGAGACGTCCTCCATGAGTCCGGGGTCGCCGAGAACGTCGAATTGGCGGGCCTTGCGCTCGAGGTCGAGAATTTTATCGACCAGGATGCGGCCGCTCTGGGTGGCGTTGACCGAGCGGTAAACCGCCTGGGCACTCTGCTTGGCCAGCGTCCCCATGGAGAATTCGGCATGGACCAGGGCCACGATCAGCGGCAGGGAGACGAAGACGAAGCCCAGCAGGACCAGGATCAAAAAGGATTTGGGGCGGTAGAATCGCATAGGCCTCGGCAAGGCTGAGGGGACACAGCCCTGCCGAACGGACCTCAGGAGGCTCAGGGCGGCAGGGGCCAGTCTGTTTCGAATCCGGACGGGAAGAAGGACTCCCGGGTGCGGTTGAAATATCCGTACTGAAGGCGCGGCACCCTGGCCTTGACCCCGTCCATCATCGCCTTCATGCCGATCCCCGCTCCGGCCACTGCCGTGGCCCGCAAGTAGAGCTGCGGATCGATGCTCAGGTTGCGCAGCTGCACCATGTCCACCCCGAATTCCTCCACCAGGCGGACAAGGGCCTCGACCTCCTCGGACTGGTCGCTCACGCCGGGGAAGACGAGGTAGTTGAGCATGATGAACAGGCCGGCTCGGCGGGCCCGACGCAACGACTCGAGAACGTCGCCATAGGTGTAGCCGCGGGGCCGGTAATAGGCGTTGTAGAGTTCCTCCCGCACCGAGTTGAGGGAGAATCGGATCGAATCGACCCCAGCCTCGGCCAATTTGTCCACGGCGTCGGGTATCGACCCGTTGGTATTGAAGTTAATAGTACCACGGGAGGTTGCCTGGCGCATCCGCCGCACCGCGGCGCATGCCGTATCGGCCTGGAGGATCGGGTCGCCCTCGCAGCCCTGGCCGAAGGAGACGATGGCGTTTTCCGCCTTCTGGAGATGGGGCACGGCCACCTCGCAGAGTTCCTCGACGCTGGGGACGAAGGAGAGGCGCTCCTGGCTGGAGGGGCAGCAGTCGGACTCCTGGAGAGAGATACAGCCGAGGCAGCGCGAGTTGCAGGCAGGCGAGATCGGCAGGGGAGCCTCCCAGCGGCTGAAAAAGAGATTTTTGGCGGCGAAGCAGTGATAGTCGACGGCGCAGCGGGCGAGCTGCTCGAGAAGCCGGTTCTCGGGCGCCGCCTTCAGGGCCTTGCGCACCAGTGGGTCGAGGAGGCGGTCATCAAACCGGTCCGGATGCCACTGGTCGCTGCGGTCGACGCGGGCGCCGGCCACGTAGAAGCGCTCCTCCTCCACGCACCACCCGACCGCGGTGTAGGCCCACAGGGGAAGGGTCTCCCCCTGGCTGCGATAGTCAGCGGCAGGGAGCAGGGTGCGGGTGAAGGCCGGGGCCATAAAGGCGGAGACCGCCTGGATCTCCCCGCCGCCCCAGGAGCGGGGCAGCCGCTCGGCGGTGACGAGGCGACGGCGCTTGCGGTCGAAGCCGATGGGGGAGGTGCCGGGGAGGGTGAAGAGGCGGCTGCCCTCCGGCAGGGGAATGAGTTCGTCCTCCCGGGGCAGGCGGGGATCGGGGCCGTTCATCCCCGCCATCAGAAGCTCCGGGTGCTCGAAGACCTCCCCGGAGGCGTCGGCCACAACCGCGAGAATGGTACGTTTCGTTGTCATAAGTTCCCGTTATTCAGAGAGATTCAAACCATCGCAACATACCACAAACGGGGTCGGCAAAGCAATTCAAGCCAAAGAGCGCCCGCCAGAATTTGCTTTTCTCCGAGGGTCCGCTCCGCTATGCTCTGTCCATGCGCACCGTCCTGGCCACCCTCCACAGCAAGTACATCCACCCCAGCCTGGCCCTGCCCTGCCTCGCCGCCTACTGCGGCCGGCAGTGCGGAGAGCTGGCGATACGCGAATACACCGTCCACGAACCGAAACAGAACGTGCTCGCCGACCTGCTGGCCGCCGAACCGGACGTGATCGCCTTCTCGGTCTACCTCTGGAACCGGCGCGAAACCTTCGAACTGGCCGACGCCCTGGCCGTGGCCCGCCCTGGCATCCGAATCGTGCTCGGAGGCCCCGAGGTCTCCTATGATGGGCCGGAGCTGTTCAGCGCCCACCCCGGCGTCTCGGCCATCGTTCGGGGCGAGGGGGAGATCCCCCTGGAGGGCCTGCTCCGCGCCTGGAACCGGGAGGAAGAGCCCTCCGGGGTGCCGCGCCTGGCCTGGCGCCGGGGCGAAGAGGTCGTCGAAGGCCCGGACGGGCCGCCCCTTGAGGATCTCGACGCCCTCCCCTCGCCTTTCGCCTCCGACCTCGCCGACCTTTCCCGGGGCTACGTATATTACGAGAGCAGCCGCGGCTGCCCCTACCGCTGCGCCTTCTGCATGAGCTCGCTCGACGACAATGTCCGCTCCTTCTCCCGGGAGCGGATCGAAAGCGACCTCGGCCGGCTCATGGAGCGGAAGGTCCCCCAGGTGAAGCTGGTGGACCGCACCTTCAACTACGATGCCGACAGGGCGCGGGAGATCTTCGCCTTTATCCTGAAACACAACGACGCCACCCGCTTTCACTTCGAGATCGGCGCCCACCTCCTCGACGGGGCCACGCTGGATTTGCTGAAGACCGTCCCGAAGGGGATGTTCCAGTTCGAGATCGGCGTCCAGTCCCCCCTCCCCGAAACCCTCGACGCCATCGGCCGCCGGGCCTCCCTGGAGCGATTGGAGCAGAACGTGCGGCGCCTGCGGGAAGCGGGCAATATCCACCTGCACCTCGACCTCATCATCGGCCTGCCCGGGGAGGGATACGAGGGGTTTCTCTCCTCGATCGACCGCGTCGCCGCCCTGCACC
Organism: Desulfuromonas sp.; assembly: GCF_002868845.1. Lineage (NCBI taxonomy): Bacteria > Pseudomonadati > Thermodesulfobacteriota > Desulfuromonadia > Desulfuromonadales > Desulfuromonadaceae > Desulfuromonas > Desulfuromonas sp. The sequence continues at coordinate 22,482 of NZ_PKUB01000004.1, read as the reverse complement.
CCCACCACCTGCAGGTGGAACCGGTCAAACTGCTCCCCGGCTCTCCCCTGCGACTGGACGCCGGGAAGCTCGGCATCCGCTTTGACCCCAACCCGCCCTACGCCGTCCTCGGCACACCCGAACTCAGTTTCGAAGACCTGGAACGCCTGCGCGGTCTCAGCCGCCTGCTCGATCTCACCTACAACAGCGGGTGCTTCCCGAAATTCCTCGGAGAACTGGGAAAGGTCTGCGGTTCTCTGGCAGCCGGCCTGGAGAAACTGGAGTTCTTCTGGCGGGTCGAGGGGCTGTTCCGCCTCCCCCTCTCCCGCCGGGGAGTGTTCGAGAAGATCTGGAAATTCGTGAAAAACGGATTCAGGGACGAGGCCCGCGAATCCCTGCGCGAGCACCTCGGCCGCGACTTCGCTCTCTCGGAGCGGGTCGTCCCCGGCAAGGCCCCGGAATTTCTGGACACCGAACTGACCGAAGAGGAGAAGCGTCTCGTCCGGGAGCGAGTCCGGGAGGAGACCGACCGAATCAAGGGCCGGGGGATCAAGCTGCAGCACTTCGCGGCGGCCTTCGCCCGCCTGCCCGACCTGCCCGGACGCCACGTCCGACTCTTCCTCTACCTCACCCGAAGCGGGAGCGGCCTCGAGGTGCGGGACATCCCCCTCTAGGGTGGTTGGGGCATATGCCCCAGGCACTCAGGCAGCGACAAGTCCCCCTTTCCGAATCGAATCCTCCACACCCCGTTCTCCCCCTCCAGGTGCAAATCCGTTTCCACTCCCCCAGGAGCGAACTGCTTCATACTCCGCCTTTCCCTCGCCACCCCAAAAAGAGCTAAAGGATGCGCCGCCGAAGCCCGATAAATAAATACACAAACACTGTTTTACGCTTGGAGGGGGCATGGACTTATTCAAATCACTCTACGTTTTTCTCGAGAAGAGCTTCTTCAATTCCCTCACAAAAAAGCTGGCCGGAAACCTCTCCGTATTCCTTCTTCTGCAAGGGCTTTTCCTGGCCCTGACATTCTGGAGCCACCGTGCCATCAGGGATATCCTTGAGGGGACGGAGTCAGCCCCGGAGAAGGCGGCGGCCCTGAGCGCGATCGCCGAGACGTCCCTGCGGCTGGGGATCGGCATCTGGCTCCTCTCGGCAGTTGCCCTGGCGGCCGTCGTCCTGTTCCTGCGCTTTCTGGTGGTCCGCCCGGTCCGGCGCCTGAGCAACTCCCTCTCAGAGATCGCCTCTGGCGAGGGGGACCTCTCTGTCAGTCTGGAGGCGGCCACCTTCGACGAGTTCCGCACCCTGGCGCAGAACTACAACCTGTTCCTGGAAAAGATCAAGGGCACCCTCCTCTCGATGCGCCGAAGGGGTCTCAACATCGCGGTCCACTCCGCCCAGTTGGCGGGCAAGGTGGAGAGCTCTTCGGGACATGCCGGCAAACAGGGGGAGCTGGCCAACGTCGTCTTCGCCTTGAGCAACGAGTCAACGGACGCCCTCGGCGAGGTCTCCCGGAGCGTCCGGGCCATATCCGGCTCCACCGCCCGCAACCTTGAGACGGCCCGGTCCTCCTTTCAGGAACTGATGGAGGTGAACGGAAACATTCAGTCGATGACGGAGAAGATCTCCGAACATGACCAGACCATAAAGACGATGGCCGCCGATTCGGCGAATATCAAGGAGATCCTCGGCACCATCCGGTCCATCTCCTCCCAGACCAGCCTGCTGGCACTGAACGCCGCCATCGAGGCGGCCCGGGCGGGAGCCGCGGGCAGGGGCTTCGCCATCGTGGCCGGAGAGGTCAAGAGACTGGCGGAGCAGGTCAACGCGGCAAGCGAAAACATCGAGGAGAAAATCAACGCCATGCTCGGCCACCTGGAGACCTCCCTGACCGAATCGGAGGAAACCCGCTGCCATGCCGAGAGCACCCAGGAGGCGGTGGTCAAATCGTGCGACAGTTTTCGGGAAATGATGGGGGATTTCGAGGGAAACGTCCGCCAGCTCGAGCAGACGACCGCCGCGGTGGGGCAGCTCTCACGGGCCAACGAGGATATTCACGGAAAGGTTTCGGGGATCAACGACTTCAGCCTCAACGTCACCCGGCTGATGGGCACTTCCGAACAACTTTCCCGGAAGCTGAAATCGGGGACCGAAAAGATGCAGGAGGTGGTGGCCCGGTTCAGGGTCGGAGAGGGCTATTTCGAAAAGATCATCGACGCGACCCGGGAGTTCCGGGACCAGGTCGAAGCCGCCCTGGCTTCCGCCCGGGAGAAAGGCATCGACATTTTCGACCGAAACTACCGGCCGATCGAGGGAAGCCACCCCCCAAAGTTCCACACCGCCTACGACACCCACCTCGAGGGGATGCTCCAGCCCCTCTACGACCGCCTCCTGAAGACGGTTCAGGGCAGCGTCTATTCCCTCGCCGTTGACGTCAACGGCTACGGCCCGACCCACAACAGCAGGTTTTCCCGCCCGCCCAGCGGTGATCCGCAAATCGACCTGGTGCACAGCCGGAACAAGCGAATCTTCAGCGACCAGACCGGCATCCGGGGCGCCAAGAACCGCAACCCCTTCCTGCTGCAGACCTACATGCGGGACACGGGAGAGGTCCTGAGCGATCTCTCCATGCCGATAGAGATCGCCGACCGGCACTGGGGCGCGGTGCGACTGGGCTTCGACCCCAAGGTGCTGCTCGAGAGCTGAGTGAGGCGGCCAGGAGGGTCAGGCCGGTCCCAGGCGGACGATGATGCCGCCGACATAGCGCGGGTCGAGCTGGTCCGGCCGAAGGGAACAGAATTCCTCCTCCCACAGGTCGAGGCAATAGGCCCCGAAGGCCCCGCTGCCGGGCTCCAGGGAGTCGAGCCATTGCACAGTTTCCCGGCGCAGATCTTCGACCACCTTCCCCCCTGCGCAGGCCCTGGCGTGGAGGGCGGCAATCTCCTCCTCGGGTATCGGGGTGGGAAGAAAGTCCCGCCCCAGGATCCGGTTGGCCAGGGCGGTGAGGAATATTTCGGAAAGGGCCACATCCTCTCCCGCATCGGGAAGGCATCCTTCCAGGCACAGAGCCTCGGGGACCGGCAACTCGAAGGGAAAACGCTCCTCGAAGAGCCGCTGCTGGACCTCCAGGCGATCCAGCCACTGCCCCGCGCGGGACAGGTCAGAAAGGTTGGCGAAGGGGCGCTCCCCGCCCCGGCTCTCATCCTCGATACCGGAGAAGAACTGGGGCTTTTTCCGGTCCAGCCCCGCCACCAGGGCCCGGAAGGGACCATCGAGGTAGGGACCGAGGGCCGAGCGGCGGACCTTCCGGCTGCGCTGCTGCAGATCCAGGGTGAGGCTGAATCCGAGTCGGAACAGGTATTCGAGGCCCACCCCGTCGAAAAGATCCTGCGCCTTGCCCAGGTCCCCCCCGGAAAGGTGCTCCAGGGCGATGTTGAGGTAGCGGTACACCGTTCCGGCGCCGGCCTCGACCTGGGAGACGTCTCCCACATCGACCCGGTCGGCGCTCATCGCCTTGTTGATGAGGTAGGTCAGCTCCCAGCAGATTTCCGGGCCGACGCCGCCGGCCACGATCTCGGCCAGCAGGTCTCGGGGCGAGGCCGCCGTCAGCACGAATCCGGGCGCCTCCACCCCCCTTTCCCCAGGCTCCACCGCCACCTTGCGGCAGCGGTCCGCCTCGAAGCTCTCGGGGGCGAAGTAGCTGTAGATGGCGAGGGACTCGAAGGGATCGGGAAATCCGCGGTCTAGAAGGCGCCCCGCCCGGAAACGGTAGACCGTCTCCTCCAGGGGAGAGGTCATCTCCCAGCGCACCCCCTGCAGAAGGCGCCCGTAAAATTCGGGCACCCGCCGGAAAAGGAGCTCCAGAAAACCTCCGACCAGCTTGGCGCTCTCCGAGTCGCGGTATTCGAGCTGGTATCCCCCCGAACCGGCCAGCGCGGCCTGCATTTCCTCGTCGTCCCCGTAGTCCTCGGGGCCGAAGGTCACCGTGACCCACTTCTGCATCATCAACGCCAGCAGCTCAAGGTCAAGCTCCAGGGCCATCCGAAGAACTCTCTCTTCATCGTCGCCATCGAGGAGGGGCTGCAGCCAGCGCAGGCAAGCCTCCCCGTCGAGGATGTCCTCCTTCCAGCAGTCGAGATCGAGGAAAGCCGTGAACTGCTCGGTGCTGGCCAGGGCGAGGAGTTCGGGAACGTCCTCGCTGCCCAGTTCCTTGATCAGGATGTAAACCTCCTGCGCCGGCAGACGCTGCACCAGGCGTTCGGCGTCCCGGGCATCGAGGATCAAATCGTATTTTTGTCGCCCATGAGCGACACGGACCATCTCCATGCGCTCCTCGAAGGCGAGAGCGTTGAATTCCTGGGGCGTGATGGCCCGGGATTCCCTCAGCAGGGTCAGGTGGCGCACCTTTTTCCGGGGGGGCAGTTCAATTTTGGCCATGATAATAAACTCCTGAACTTTCGTCCTTTTTCAACACGGGGAGGACAATGTAATGCAGCAAGCGGATCAGGTCAAGCCGGGAAATGCTCCTCCTTAGGATAGAGACCAAGGGTTCCCCCTCCTGCAGCCCCGGACTTTCGCTAAAAGCCTGCTCCGCCTCTGAAAAGGCGGCGCCCATTGGCACCGCACATTTCCTTCAGAGAGGCCCAAAGACCCAGCTCATGGTTTTGAGCCACAAAGAAGGGCGGCCCTTTAAGCCGCCCTTCTTTGTGTCACCCTCGTTGCAACGAATAGCAGACAAGGTTCTCGTCACGAAGTCAGCCGCAACGGCACAGGTCCCCCCTGGACCTTGCTGCGCAGGAAATCCTCAACCTGCCCCGCCGGCACGGGGCGGCAGAAGTGGTACCCCTGCCCGTGTTGGCACTCCCTGGCCTGAAGAAAGATTTTCTGCTCGGCGGTTTCCACCCCCTCGGCGACCACCTCCAGGTTCATGCCGTGGGCCAGGGCAATGATCGAGGAGACGATGGAGGCGTCGTTGGCATCGGAGGTGATGTCGCGCACGAAGGAGCGGTCGATCTTGATGGCGGAGATGGGAAAACGCTTCAGGTAGCTGAGCGACGAGTAGCCGGTGCCGAAATCGTCGATGGCCATGCGAATGCCGCGCATCTTGAGATCGGTCAGGGTCATGATGGTCTGCTCGACCTTCGCCATGACGACGCTTTCGGTGATCTCAAGCTCCAGCCATTGCGGGTCGAGACCGGTATCCGCCAGGACCCGGTCGACGGTGTCGACAAACTCCGGCTGCTGGAACTGGCGCCCGGAGATATTCACCGCCACCCGCACGGGGGGCAGCCCCTTCTTCCTCCAGGAGCCGATCTGGGCACACACCGAGCGCAGGATCCACTCGCCGAGGGGCACGATCAGGCCGGTCTCCTCGGCCAGGGGAATAAAATCCCCGGGGGGAACCATGCCCCGTTCCGGATGCTGCCAGCGCACCAGAGCCTCGAGACCGATGACCTCGCCGGAGCTGAGATTGACCTGCGGCTGGTAGTGCAGGACGAACTGCTCCTGCTCCAGGGCCCGGCGCATGCTGTTTTCGAGCAGCAGCATTTCATGCACCCGGGCGTTCATGTCCGGAGTGTAGAACTGGTAGGTGTTGCGCCCCTGCTCCTTGGCCCGGTACATGGCCACGTCCGCGCACTGGACCAGCCCCTCCACCTGTTCGCCGTAGGCGGGGAAGAGGCTGATGCCGATGCTGGCCGAGGCGTAGAGCTGGTGCTCATCGAGTTCGATGGGCCGCTGCAGGCTTTGGAGGATCTTCTTGGCCACCAGGACCACCTCCTGGATGTCCTGATCGGCCTCGAGCATAATGACGAATTCGTCCCCGCCGAAACGGGCGACCGTGTCCGCCTGGCGCACCTGCTCCCGCAGACGCCGGGCGACGGCCTGCAGCATGCGGTCGCCGATTTCGTGCCCCAGGGAGTCGTTGACGTTCTTGAACCGATCCAGGTCGAGAAACATGACGGCCAGTTTCTGACCGCCGCGGCGGGCCTTGTGAAGCCCCTGCTGCAGGCGGTCCTGAAACAGCAGCCGGTTGGGCAGATTGGTCAGCGCGTCGTAATGGGCCAGGTGGTAAAGGCGCTTCTCGTTGTCGCGCAGGGTCTCCTCGGTCTTCTGCCGCTCCAGGGCGATACCGATGCTCGAGCCGAGCCGCTCGAATAATTCGATCGTCTCCAGGTCGAAGATCCCACGGCGGCGGTCGTTGAACTGGAGCAGGCCGATAATGCCCGTGCCGGAGCGCAGGGGAATGAGGGCGATCGATTCATAGCCGTCGACGGCCCAGCGCCTGCCGGTCGCGGCCCGGAAGTCCTCGGAACCTTCGGAGGCGAGCAGTTCCGAGGCATTGTTGGTCCAGAAGCTTCCCCCTTCGGTGTAGAAGGGCCACGAGGTATCCGTTTCCCCGCTCAGAACCGTTCCGCACAGGCCGTCGGCCTTCCCGGCCCGAACGAACTCCTCGGAGAAGCCGAGGGTCTTGTAGTAGGGGTAGTCGCCGTTTTCCTGGAGGCGGATCCCGAGGGCCTCGAACCCCTGGTATGTCCTGATCAGGCGCAGGAAATCGTAGATCTTCTCCTCGGTCCCGGCGGGAAGGGCCAGCAGTTGCAGGACCTTGGTGGCCAACTGCTGCCGCTTCTCGGCCGCCTTGCGCGCGGTGATGTCCTCCTTGACCGCCACGTAATGGGTGATGGTCCCTTCGGAACTCTTGACCGGGGCGATGATAGCCGACTCCCAGTAAAGGTCCCCGTTCTTCTTCCGGTTGAGAAACTCGCCCCGCCACTCGGTTCCCCCGGTGATGGCCTGCCACATGCGCCGGTAATCGTCCGGTGACATGCGGCCCGATTTCAGGAAACTCGGATTTCTCCCGAGCACCTCCCGGGGCGCGTAACCGGTCAAAAGGGCAAACTTGGGGTTGACGTACTCGATGAGGCCGGCGGTGTCGGTGATCATGACCGAGGCCGGGCTCTGCTCCACCGCCCGGGAGACCTTGCGCAGCTGGTCCAGGGTGTGCCAGCGCTCGGTAACGTCCCGGAAGCTCCAGACCCGGCCGACCGTCTCCCCGCCGACGCGCTGGGGCACCGAGAGCAGCTCATATACACGGCCGTCCCTGAAGCGCAGGGTGTCCCAGCTCTCCTCCTCGGGCCGGTCGGCAAGTTCCCGGGTCTTGGCCATGAAGGCCTCTGGCTCCTGCAACTGGTCCAGGGCCCGCCCCATGACCTGCTCGCAGACCTTCACCCCGGCGTCTTCCCCCTCAAGCCCCCACATGGACACGAATTTCTTGTTGTGGATAACGACGTTCCCTTCCCGGTCGGCCACGACGATACCGTCGGCCGTCGATTCGAGGGTGGCCCGCAACAGCGAAAGGGAGCGCTCGAGGTCCTGGGAAGAGCGTTTGCGCTCGGTGATGTCCTCCAGGGTCTGGATGACCGCCGTCAATTCCCCCTGGCTGTTGTGGATGGGGGCGGCGTTGAAGAAGATGTAGCGCTCCTTGCCGTTGAGGTCGGGATACCAGCCCTCGGCCTGGAACCCCTGGGGAAGGAGCCCCGAGGGGCCGAATTTCTCGTAGAGGTCCTGCCCCATCCCGGGGCTGCCGTCGACTACCAAATCGGCCAGGCAGGGACGCTTGTGGTCGTAGAAGACCCGCCAGTGGCCATCGGTACCGAGGATCTCCCCGCTCCGGATGCCGGTGAGTTCCTCGCAGGCCCGGTTCCAGAGAATGACCCGGTGTTTGGTGTCGAGAACGAAGGTGGGGACCGCCGAATTCTGCAGGAGGGCGTCTGAGAACTGTCGCTGCTCCTCGAGCTGCCGCTCCACCAGCTTGCGGTCTGAAATGTCGAGGAAGGTCCCCAGCATTCCCCCGAGGGCGCCATCGAGGTCGGGGAAGGTGGCCTTGTAGAAGATCACCTCTCGGGTCGTTCCGTCGGCGAAGGCCACCGAGGTTTCGTAGACCTGCGATCCTTTTGCGTCGAGCAGCTCCCGGTCCGCCCGGTCGTAAACCTCCGCCAGTTCCGTCGGGGCCACGTCGTAGACCGTCTTGCCGAGCAGATCCTCCCGCGGGATGCCGATATATTTCTCGAAAGCCGTGTTGCAGCCGAGGTAGCCCCCCTCGGCATCCTTGTAAAAGACGGGGTTGGGCATGGTGTCGATGAGCACCTGGAAAAAGTGCAGCTGTCCCTGGAGCCGCCCCTTCTGGGTGTGAAGGTCGGCGAGCATCGCATTGTAGGCCAGGGCCAGGGTCCCGATCTCATCCTTCCGGGACATCTCGACGGGCGGAAGGGGATCTTCTGCTCCGGTGATCCCCCGGACGTGTTCGGTCAGGCGCTGCAGTGGGCCGGTGAAGAAGTCCATGAAAAACCAGACGCCCAGAACCGCCATCCCCACCATGACAACCACGACCGCAAGGAAATACTCCCGGGCCTTGGCCACCGGGGCGAAGACCTCCCTCGCGGGCCGCTCTCCCCACAGCAGCCAGTCTTTGGCCTTCAGTCTTTTGACCGCGGCAATGGAGCGCAGGCCCTCGGCGTTTTCCGTCTCCCCGGTCCCCTCGTATCCTGCGAGGGCTTTCTGAAACAGGGGGTCGTAGGTCGTTTTGGGGCTGGGCTGGAGGATCTCGCCCGGGTCGCGGTGTACGACGAAAGCTCCCGATGCGTTGATCAGGGTAAGATACCCCTCACCCCCCAAATGCCTATTGTCGATCCGCCCGAGAAAGTTGTCGCCAAGCAGGTCGAGGCTTCCTCCGATCACCCCGGCCAGGCGACCGTCGGGCTGGTAGATGGGGACGGTGAACATGATGAGGGGATGATGCCCCTGATGCGCGGCAAAGAAAGGCTCGGAGACATGGGGCTCCCCCGAGGCCAGGGTCCTCTGAAAATAGCGGCGGTGGGTGAAGTTCTTTCCCTGGATGTCGGGAAATTCCGGGACGGAGGCCATCAGCGTGCCGTCGGCAGAAAAGACGTGAAGACCGTGGTCGAAAATGGGGCGGGTGTCCTGGTGCTCCCGGAGGATTTCCTCTGCCCGGGCGGGGTCCTGCAGAGCTTCGGGGGGAAAGAGCCCGGCCAGGGCGATGAGGACCTGCCGGGCGGAAACGATCTTGGAATCGACCTCCTCGGCCAGGGCGGAGACCATGGAAAACTGCTGCTCGGACAGGGTCGTCCTCAGCCCCCGCCCGAAATAGGACAGGGCAAAAAAGGCCATGATCGAAACCGTCCCCGCCACCAGCAGGGAGACGCCCACCGTCATCTTGCCCCTCAGGCTGAACAAACCCATTCCATCCCCCCGCAGAAAAACTTGACCGGCCAACAATATAACGTTTTTCTATTTTGCAAAAGCTACAAACTCGACTTAAAAAATTAAATTTACGCCATTCTTTTCGACAACCCAGGCAAGACTCTTAAGCAATTTGTAAAGTATTTAAAACACCTTTTAAAAACCATTCCCCTGCCGCATTTTTGCCGACCCGTCCCGGGAATGTATAATGAAAGGCAGCAGCCGAACGAAGAGGTCCGAGCATGAAAACCGTTCACGCCGTCCCCCTCATAGTCCTGCTCCTTCTGCTGACCGCCCCCGCCGGGGCCCTCGACCTGCGCCAACTGATCCGAGAGGTGGAGGACCAGCACATGGGGCGTTCCTCCGAGGCCCGCATGACCATGCAGGTGCGCACGGAGCACTGGGAGCGCAACCTGGAAATGGAGGCCTGGTCCCTCGGCCGGGACCACTTCCTGGTGCGCATTCTCGACCCGCCCAAGGACCGCGGGGTGGCCACCCTCAAGGTGGGCAAGGAGGTCTGGAACTACCTGCCCAAGGTCGACCGCACCATCAAGGTGCCGCCCTCCATGATGGGGGGAGCCTGGATGGGGAGCCACATCACCAACAACGACCTGGTCAAGGCCGCCCACGTGGACGAGGACTACGACTTCCGCCTTCTCGAGGAGACGGAGGCTCTCTGGACCATCGAGGGGATAGCGAGGCCCGAAGCGGCGGTCGTCTGGGGTAAAATCGTCTACGCCGTGGAGAAGGCCCACCGCGTGCCGCAACGCATCGCATACTTCGACGAGGAGATGCTCAAGGTGCGAGAGATCGTCTTCGACGATGTGCAGACCGTGGGCGAACGGACCATCCCCATGCGCATGACCGTTCAGCCTCTGGACAAGCCCGAGGAGGTGACGATCATGCACTACGGACGGCTCTCCTTCGACGTCCCGCTGAAGGAGAGCTTCTTCTCCCTGCGCCAGCTCAAGAGCCGTTGACCATGCTGCTGCGCCTGGCCCTGCGCAATATCTGGCGCAACAAGCGCCGCACCCTGCTGACGGTCAGCGCCATGGTGGTCTCCTCCTCCCTGCTGATCCTGGCCCTGGGGGTCTTCTCCGGCATGTTCCGCGACATGCTCGCCTCGGCCACCGAGCAGTACCACGGCCACCTGGTCGTCTCGGCCCGCGGCTACCAGGAAGACAGGGACATGTTCTCTTTCCTGCAGCCCGGCAGCGCTCTTGAAGAAGCGATACAGAGCACCAAGGGCCTCACCGGTGCCTCTCCCCGGCTGCGCGCTTTCGGGCTGGTCTCCCACACCGACACGTCCCAGCCGGCGGAACTGCTGGGCGTCCTGCCGCAGAGGGAGCGGCAGGTCACCAGCCTGGCGGAGAAGACCGTCGCCGGCGGCTACCTCCCCGATTCTCCGGCTAACGGGGCCTTCATGGGGCATGGGCTGGCCGAAAAGCTCGGCGTTGCCCCGGGCGACGAGCTGGTCTTTCTCACCCAGGCCGCCGACGGCTCCATCGGCAACGACCTGCTCCGGGTGACCGGTCTGTTCGAAACCGGGGATGCGGGGCACGACAACAGCCTGGTCCTGGTCGGCCTGCCCTGGCTGCAGCAGGTCACCGTCATGCAGGATCGCCTGCACGAGGTGGCCCTCGGCGTCCTGGAGCCGATGCGGGCCGCCGAAATCGCCCTCCCCCTCAACACCCGCCTGCCCGAGGGGACCGAGGCGCTGGACTGGGGCCAGTTGCTTCCGGAGATGCGCGAGGCGATCGCCGCCTACGACGTGAGCCGCTTCATCGTGGTCATCATCCTCTACCTGGCAACGGGCCTGGGCATTCTCAACACCTTCTTCATGTCGGTTATGGAGCGGACCCGCGAGTTCGGCATCCTCATGGCCATGGGAATGCGCCCCTGGAGGATCCGCACCCTCGTCCTGCTGGAAAGCCTGCTCATGGGGGGAATCTCCCTCGTCCTCGGCCTGACCCTGGGGCTGGCGATGAGCCTGTATATGGCCGAGGTGGGCCTCGACCTCTCCGGCCACCTGACCCCCATCACCTACGCCGGAGGAACCATCCTGCCACGGCTCTCCGCGGTGCTCGAGTGGCCCAACTTCTCCGTCCCCGCGGTCCTGCTCTTTGCCGTCTGCCTGATGGCCGGGTTCCTGCCGGCCAGCCGGGCAGCCCGCCTCAACCCCGTCGAGGCCATCCGGGAGGAGTAACATGGAATACCTCGAGCTGGCCTGGAAGAACCTGTGGCGCAACCGGCGGCGGACCTTCATCACCCTGGGGGCCCTCTCCTTCAGCCTGATGCTGGTCCAGGCCTTCCACAACCTCTCCTTCGGGGTCTACGCGCGCATGATCGACAGCGGGGTGCGGGCCGGCTCCGGCCACATCGCCGTCTACCGGGGCGATTACGCTGAGAGCCGCGACGAGAAGCTCTCCTTCGCTCCGGGCGCCCTGGCAAAGGAGATCGCCGCCATAGAGGGAGTGGTGGGGGTTCTCCCCCGTGTCTACCTCCCCGGCCTGGCCCAGTCGAGCCGCGAGAGCCGGGGCATCCTGCTGACCGGGATCGACCCGGAGGCCGAACGGGCGGTCAACCCCTTCCTGAAGGGACTGCCCCGGGAGAAGATGGTGCGCACCCCCGGCGGGCGCGACGCTGTGCTGGGCAGCCGGCTGATGCGGGAACTCAAGATCCGCGAGGGTAACAAGTTCGTCATCACCCTGCAGAGCCGGGAGGGGGAGCTGGCCAGCGAACTCTTTCGGGTGCGGGGGAGTGTCACCACCGGGGTCAAGGATCTGGACGGCTCCCTGATCATGGTCGGGCGGGAGAGCGCCGCAGCCCTCGGAGGAGCGCCGGGAGAAGTCCACGAGCTGGCGGTGGTGCTGAGGGAGGCCCGGGCCGATCGGAAGGTCTTTCCGGCCATCGAGACGATCCTTGCCGGGCGACCGCAGCTGCGCCCGCTCGCCTGGGAGGAGGCGATGCCGAACCTGGCCAACGCCATCCGACTCGACTACGCCAGCCAGAAGTTCATCTTCGTCATCATCCTGCTGATCGTCACCATCGGGGTGGTCAACACCCTGCTCATGTCGGTGATGGAGCGGACCCGGGAGTTCGGCATTATCCTCGCGGTGGGCGCCACCCCTGGCCGGCTGCGGCTCATGGTCCTGACCGAGGCCCTGGTGCTGGGCCTGCTCTCCATGGCGGCGGGGACCCTGCTCGGCTCCCTCGCCACCTGGTACCTGGTCGATGTCGGGATCGACCTGCGCCGATTCGTCCCCGAAAGCCTCGAGTTCGGCGGCGTCGTCTTCGCCCCCATCATGCGCGCCATGTGGGACCTTCCCTGGATGGGCCAGATCGCCCTCTACGTGGGAGGGCTGTGCCTGCTCGCCTCCCTCTACCCGGCGGCCAGGGTGGCACGCATCGCCCCGGCCGAAGCGATGAGACATGTTTGAAAAGGCAGCTATCAGCTATCAGCTATCAGCTATCAGCTATCAGCTATCAGCTATCAGCTATCAGCTATCAGCTATCAGCTATCAGCTATCAGCTATCAGCTATCAGGCTTTAGGTTTCAAACTGACAACTGACAACTGACAACTGACGCCTGCATTCAAAGGATGCTTTCATGCCCCTCGTCGAACTGGACAGAATCTCCAAGGTCTATCCCCTGGGCAATCAGCAGGTGGTCGCTGTGGCGGAGCTCGACCTGGCCATCGAGGCGGGAGAGTTCACCGTCCTCGCCGGACCCTCGGGCAGCGGCAAGACCACGGTCCTCAATCTGATCGGCTGCCTCGACCAGCCGACCTCGGGGACGGTCACCATCGAGGGACGCGACATGAGCCGGCACCCGGTCCGGGCCCTGGCCGACTTCCGCCTGAGCAGCATCGGCTTCATTTTCCAGTCCTACAACCTCATCCCGGTGTTGACCGCGGAGGAGAACGCCGAATTCACCCTTCTCCTGCAGGGAGTTCCCCGGCCCGAACGACGCCGCCGGGTGCGGGCCCTTTTCGAAGAGCTGGGCATCGGAGGGCTGGAAGGGCGCAAGCCGGGCGACCTGTCCGGCGGCCAGCAGCAGCGTGTGGCCGTCGCCCGGGCGATGGCGGCCGGCCCCAAGCTGGTGCTGGCCGACGAGCCGACCGCCAACCTCGACTCCAAGACCGCCTCCGACCTGCTCGACCTGATGCGACGGCTCAACGAGACCCAGGGCACCACCTTCATTTTCAGCTCCCACGACCCCCAGGTCATCGCCCACGCCCGGCGAGTGATCCACCTCAGGGACGGTCGCCTCGAGTCGGACACGGGGGAGAACGAGTAAGAAGGTCTTCACCACCAGGGCTTGCGATCGATTTTCAAGCCGCATCTCTTTCCTGCATGCTCGAAGGCATTGGCATCGGATGGCTGGCCACGATGACTGACTTCTTTACCTACCTCCAAATCCAGGGAACGCGCGACCCGTCGGCGAAGGGGAAAACCTTCAAATGCCTGCCCCCCTTGTTGCTGGCCCTTCTTTCTCTTTGCCTCTCCGGCCAGGTCGCTGCGGCGGAGCTGCCCGGCGGGGTTCGCCTCGGCGGCCATCTCAAATCCCTCAACGTCCACGTGCAGGCGGCCCCGGGCGGCTCATTTCCCGACACCGATTTTTCCTCGAACCGCCTGCGGCTCGACCTGACCGGCTCCGCCGGCGAGACCCTCGACTGGGAACTCTCAGCGGAGAACCTCCTGCTCTATACCGACCCGAAAGGCAGCATCCCTCTTCCGGGCCAATCGGCGAACCGGGCGGTCGAGCTGGAACAGAGCTGGAACGAGGGGGAGGATTTTGCGAACAGACTGGAGGTCGACCGCCTCAACCTGCGGACGACCTTGCTGGGGGTGGACTGGACGGTGGGCCGGCAGGCCATCGGTTTCGGGGGGATCCTGATGTTCTCCCCTCTCGACATCATCGCTCCCTTCCCTCCGGACGCCCTCGATACGGACGTGCGGCCGGGGGTGGACGCCCTTCGGGGAGTGCGCTACTTCGGAAGGGGTGGGCAGATCGGCGCAGTGGCGGTGCTGGGCGATGGTCGGGACAATCACTCCTACCTGGCCACCTTTTCCCACAACTGGAAAGAGGTCGACGTTCAGGGGCTCGGCGGCTTGCTGCGAAAACGCCCCACCGTCGGCCTGGGGCTGGCCGGCAGCCTCGGAGGGCTGGGGATCAAGGCCGAGGCGACTGCCTACCAGGGGAAAAACACCGACAAGGCCGGCGGCGACCTGCACGACACCTTCACCATCGCCGCCCTGGAGACCTGGTACCGGTTCGAAAGCGACATCGTCCTGCTGGCCGAGTACCTCTACAACGGAGCGGGAGCGGAAGAGCCCGGCGACTACCCCCGGGCGGCGGTCTCGGCCCCTTTCCGGGAGGGGTTGAGCTTCCTGCTCGGCCGCCACTACCTGCTCCTCGCCCCTTCCTACGAAGCCCATCCCCTGGCGACCCTGAGCGGCCTGCTGATCTGGAACCTCGATGACGGCTCCTTCATGCTCCGTCCCCTCGTCGACCTCTCCCTGTCCGACAACCTGGTTCTGCAGGCGTTCTGGAACTACAACGGGGGACGGGATCCCCGCCCCCTTCCCTCTCCGCTGCCGCCCTTGCCGCGCAGCGAATTCGGTTCCGCCGGCAGCAGCGGCGGGCTGCTCATCAAATACTTTTTCTGAGTTTCACTCCACCCGGGTTCGGCGACACGCCGAAAAGAACGGACCTCGTTGCCATTTCCTAATTACATGGTATTCATAACTAAAGTCGTATTCTTTCTACCTCAACACCCGCAGGGAGGGACACCATGAAAACTGGACCATTTGCGAATATCATCCTGGGAATCGCGATCTTCGCTCTTCTGGCTGGCCCCGCCTTCGCGGAGAACCGCGCCGGTGCCCTGATCCTGACCCCTTCCATCGGGGGGTATGTATTCGAGGGGGACCAGCACCTTGAGAACGACCTGGCCTACGGCCTCGGGCTCGGCTACAACTTCACCAAGCACTGGGGTGCAGAATTTGTCTACAATTACGTCAACACAGAGTCCGAGGTCGGCAATCTGGACGATTACGAGGTCTATCTCGGCCGGATCAACGCCCTTTACAACTTCCTGCCCGACGAAGCCCTGGTCCCCTTTCTCTCCGCCGGGCTCGGCTGGACCTATCTCGACCCGGACACCAAGGGCGGGAAGGGCGACGCCCTGTTCAACTACGGAGGGGGCCTGAGCTACTTCCTCACCGAAAACCTGGCCCTGCGCGGCGACGTGCGCCACATCCTCACCTTTATCGATGAGTCCAGCCACAACCTGCTCTACACCGGGGGCCTGAACTACCTTCTGGGCGGGCACCAGCCCGCCGCCCAGCCCATCGACAGTGACGGAGACGGGGTCATCGATCCCCAGGACCGTTGCCCGGACACCCCGAGAGGAGTCATGGTGGACAGCCGTGGATGCCCGGCCGACAGTGACGGGGACGGCGTCCCCGATCACCTCGACAAGTGTCCCGGCACCCCCAGGGGCGCCGCCGTGGATCAGCAGGGCTGCCCGAGCGACAGCGACAGCGACGGCGACGGCGTCCCCGATCACCTGGACAACTGTCCCGACACCCCCAAATGGCAGCTGGTAGACAAGCAGGGATGCCCGCTGAAGTACACCATGCACCTCGAATTCGACTTCGACAAGGCCGAGATCAAGCCCGACCATCATGTCGCGCTGGAGCAGGCCGCCCGGTTCATCCGGGGGAACCCATCCCCCCACATCCTGGTCGCCGGGCACACCGACAACGTCGGCAAGGCCGAGTACAACCAGCAGCTCTCCGAAAAACGGGCCGCGGCCGTGCGCCAGTACCTGGTCGAGAACTTCGGCATCGACAGCTCGAAGCTGGTCGCCCGGGGGTTCGGTGAAACCCAGCCGGTCGCCGACAACAACACCGAAGAGGGACGGGATCAGAACCGCAGGGTCGAGATCCTATGTTGCGCCCTTCTCCCGGACTAACCCCTTCCACTGCCAAGAACAAAAAAAGAGGGACCAGGATGATCCTGGTCCCTCTTTTTTGTTCCGGAGAAATCCCCTTGGAGCTTCCTACTGCCGCTTCTCGGCCACCAGCAGGTAAGGGGCCTCTTTGCGGTTGGCCACCTCCAAGCGCAACACGTGCCACTTGCGCGACGACAGGTCGCCGAACACCCTCTCCAGGGCCTGCCCTTCTTCACGCCCCCCCGAATGCCCGACATAGACAGCCACGGCGATACGCCCGCCGACTTCCAGAGAGAGGCAGGCCTGGCGCAATGCGACACAAGTCGAATGCTCAGCGGTTTTGACCGTCGATTCGCTGCCCGGCAAAAAGCCCAGGTTGGCGATCACGGCCCTGGGTGCTCCGTGAAGGTAGGACTCAAGGCGGGCATGGGTATCGTGGACGAGGGAGACCCCCTCGGGCAGAACGGGCGGAAAATCGTCTTCTCCCCAGACGTGGACGGGGACGGCGGCCTGCTACAGGGTGCGCCGGGAGCATTCGAGCGCCTCTTCCTGGATATCGAACGCAAGGACCCGGCCTCCGGGCGCGACCTTTCGGGCCAGGAAAAGGGCGTCACTCCCTTTGCCTGCGGTAAGATCGACCGCGAAATCCCCCGGCCCGACAACCTCAGCGACAAATTCGTGGGCCCAGGACGTTATGTGGAGCAGTTGCCTAGGCATCCCCCTTGGCTCGGACATCCTGCAGGACCTTCAGCTTGGCGTCGATCATCTGACGGTGGGAGAGGCGCAGCAGTGTAGCCATCTGTCGCACCAGGTAGTCTTCGTACTTGTCGAGAACCCCGTCCACGTAAACGATGCGCCACAGGGCCTCCATCACGTCCTGCTTCTCCTCGACAGTGAAATTCTCGTTGACCTGCCGGGTGAACTGAAAAAGATCGAGGCTCGACTCCCGTTGTTTCTGGGCAAACTCGGTCAATTCCGCCGTCGCCTCGACCGACAGGCCGAACCGGTCCTGCATCAGGTCCCGGACCAGGGTGGCCTCCATGGGGTGGAACTCTCCGTCGGTATGGGCCATCTCCAGAAGCAGAACGCAGGTCGCGATCTGGATGCGCTCTCCCTCGGCCTCTGCGTTAGGCTCCGGCCCCGGGCTGCTCACCACCCGCTTGATCAGACTCAGCATGCCGCCCCCCCCTCGCCCGGCGTTTCGCTGTAGCGAATCACCCGCGCCTTCTCAAGGGTAACCATGCCCCCCTTGAGCATCTCGTCGAGGCGAGGCAAGACCGCATCGATTCTCTCCTGGCTGTCGACCACCTCGAGGACCACCGGCAGGTCGGCGGAAAGACGCAGCAACCGGTCGGTGTGGGTCACGCTGTTTGCCCCGAAACCCATGGCCCCTTTGAGCACGGTGGCCCCGGCGAAGCCCTCCTGGCGGAACATCTCAACCAGGACCTCGTAAAGCGGCTTGCGCTCCCAGCGGTCGCTCTCGCCGATAAAGATGCGCATCAGGGTCTGGTCCCCCTCGAGTTTGGCCATTGCGTCTCCTCTGTCAAAGCTGCCGGGCAAGAAGAATCCCCAGCCCGGCAAATACGATACAGACGGTCACGTTGAGCAGTACATTGGCCCCGGCCTGAACGAGGCTCCCCTCCTCGAGAAGCCGCACCGTCTCGTAGGAAAAGGTCGAAAAGGTCGTAAACCCGCCCATGAAACCGACGGTGATGCCCATGCGCAAACCGGGCGAAAAAAGGGTGCTGCGAAGGCTTCCCTCCATGACCAGGCCAAGCAGGAAAGACCCGAGGACATTGACGGCCAGGGTGCCGTAGGGCAGCCCCCGGCCGACCAGGGTGTAGGTCCACCCCGAGAGAAAGTAGCGGCCGAGGCAACCGAGGGCGCCAAACAGTCCGATGTAGAATATCTGCATGAAATCGCTGGCCTTCGCGGAGGTTCGACTGACTTCGGGCGTCCTGCCGACATTATGGGATTCCCTCCCTGCCCTGTCAACGGCCAATTCCCCCCCCCGGGACTCCCCGATTTCCCCTTGCGCGGAGCGATGCGACTTGCTATATTTGGCACTCTCAACCCAGGAGTGCCAATCATCTAATTTCAATACGCTTTTCGGAGTCTCATGCCGATGCACACTGCCAGCCTGCCCATCATCAGTGACGGTTTCGAACAGTATATGGCCCAGATCAACCGCTTCGACCTGCTCGACCGGGAAGAAGAGCATGAACTGGCCCGCCGCTATCGACGCCGGGGCGACCTGAAGGACGCTCACCGCCTGATCTGCGCCAACCTGCGCTTTGTGGTCAAAATCGCCCACGAATACCGAGCCTACGGCCTGCGCATCCAAGACCTGGTGCAGGAGGGGAATGTCGGCCTGATGATGGCGGTGAAGAAATACGACCCCGACCGGGGCACCCGTCTCATCTCCTATGCCGTGTGGTGGATTCGCGCCTACATCCACAACTACATCATGAAAAGCTGGTCCCTGGTCAAGATAGGCACGACCCAGGCCCAGAAGAAACTCTTTTTCAAGCTCAACCAGACCCGTGAAGCCATCAAGAGATTGACCGGCGGAGAGGACGCCCGGGACATTGCCCGTGAGTTGGATGTCCGCAACGAGGACGTGGAAGAGATGTCCCTGCGCATGGCCTGCCGCGACACCTCCCTCGATCGGGAACTGACCGCGGGCGAGGATTACACCCTCATGGACACCCTGGCCGACGAACGGGATACCCAGGAAGAGTTGCTCCTCAAGAAGGAGGAATCCCAACTCTTGTCCGGCCAGGTCCAAAATGCCCTGGACCAGCTTAACGAGCGAGAGCGGCGCATCATCCGGGACCGAATCCTTCTGGACCCGCCAAAAACGCTTCAGGCCCTGGCGAATGAGTTCAACATCAGCCGCGAAAGAGTGAGGCAGCTGGAAAAGAATGCCCTGGCCAAAGTCGGGGACGCTCTTGCCCCTACCCGCTCGCAGCCCCCCGATCCCCCCCCCTTTCCGCCAGCCTCTGTGAAGCTTGAATATCGTTGACAAATTTCCGGTCATCCCTTAGGTTGCACCCGAGACCAGACTCTGCCCGACAAGGACATTCCTCATGACGCTTCGCCTGCTGATTCTCGCTCTTCTGCTGCCCGCCCTGGCCGCCTGTACCCCGGCGGCATCACCGCGCCCGATCGGCCAGGAGGCCCAGCAAAACTTTCAGGAGGGCGAGAGACTTTTTGAAAAAGGGCACTACCAGGAGGCCATCGCCGCATGGGAGAAGGTCCGGGAGTCGTATTTTTCCGCCCAGCTCAACACCCTGGCAGAACTGAAAATCGCCGAGGCCTATTTTAGGGACAGCAAATTTCTGGAAGCGGCCATCGCCTACGAGAACTTCCTGAAGGAGCATCCCGGCCACGATCGAACCTCGCAGGTCCTCTACCAGATGGGCATGGCCTACTTCAAACAGATCCTTTCACCCGACCGGGACCAGACCGCGACCCGGAACGCGCTGACGACCTTTCAAAGCTTTGCCAGACTCTATCCGGACGATCCCCGGATTGAAGAGGTAGCCCCCCTCATCCAAGACTGCAAAGGCCGCCTTGCATCCCACGAACTCTATGTCGGCCGTTTCTACCTGCGCACCGGCGAGGTGCATGCCGCCATCGGCCGCCTCAACGCCCTGCTGACGGACTATCCCTCCTTCGAGGAGCGGGCCGAGACCTACTACACCCTGTGGAGGGCCTACGTCGAAATGGGCGACCCCAACCGGGCGGCCACGCCCCTCAGGACCCTCCTCAAGGAGTTCCCTGACAGCAAATGGGCAAAAAAGGCCCGTTAAGAGGGCACCGCCGCCGATAACTCCGGGGCCGCCGCCCCTCCCCATCCATAGATCCCCTCCCCGTCCCACCGCAATTTGACAGCCTCGGTTTTTCGGCTAAGCTACCCACGATGCGCCCCCTGATTCGCCCGACTCACCCGGAGAGGAGAAAGCCCCTCACCGGCCCGGCCGCCCCAAACACCGTATTGCCCCTAACCACAGGCGGCAGATGCATTCGGGGGAGGCTTTTTTTACCCCGAGTAAAATTCCATTCAATCTCCGCAGCACCCTGGAAGCAAAAAAACAGACCACAAACACACACAAAAATCTGGCCGAAGCGGTCGTCGAAAACGATGCTTTTTACTCAAAGTAAAAGAGCCAATATTTTCCCTTGACTAAAAATTTTCCACATATTATACATCCTGTATACATTTGCCATATAACGTCTTTTTAAAAGATTTCCGGTGATACGGGATCCCCGTCGCCCACAACAGGATCCTTCGTCCTTTCGCCCGGAAGTCAACATACCCGTTTCTCAGGAGAAGCCCCTGCCACGGGCCTAAAAGGGCATTCATCCCCGACCTCAAAGCCGGACTCTTTCCATGGAAAGGGCCCCCAATTGTGATCGGGCAAATAATCTCATAGGAAGAGGAGAGAAAAGATGTCGGAATTCGGTACACTGCAAGATCGCGTCCGCCGCAAGTCACTGCTGAGCAAGGTTAAGACCGCCGAAGAATGCCTCGAATTCTTCAAGCCCGGGATGAATCTCGGCTGGTCCGGCTTCACCCCGGCAGGCTACCCCAAAGAGGTGCCCATCGCTCTGGCCGACCATGTCGAGAAGAACAACCTCCAGGGCAAGATGAAGTTCAACCTCTTCATCGGCGCCTCCGTCGGCGCGGAGACCGAGGACCGCTGGGCGACCCTCGACATGATCGACCGCCGCTGGCCCTACCAGACCGGCAAGAACATCGCCAAGGGGATCAACGAAGGCCGCATCCGCATGGGTGACAAGCACCTCGGCCTCTTCGCCCAGGACATGGCCTACGGCTTCTACACCGAAAACGGCCGCATCGACGTCGCCATCATCGAGGTTTCGGCTGTTACCGAGGACTGCGGCCTGGCCCTGACGACCTCCTGCGGCATCGTTCCCGAACTGATGATGGTCGCCGACAAGATCATCCTCGAGGTCAACACCGGACAGCCCTCCTTCGAGGGGATGCACGACATCGTCATGGCGCAGAACCCGCCCAACCGCCAGCCCTTCCTGATCACCAAGGCGGGCGACCGCATGGGCACCCCCTACGTCCCCTGCGACCCCGACAAGATCGTCGCCGTTGTCGAGTCCAAGCGCCGCGACAAAGGCCGGGCCTTCACCGACATGGACGCCACCTCCGAAGCCATCGCCGGCCACATCATGGACTTCTTCGGCAACGAAGTGAAGCAGGGCCGCCTGCCGAAGAACCTGCTGCCCCTGCAGTCGGGCGTCGGCTCCATCGCCAACGCCGTCGTCGGCGGCTTGGCCAAGGGTCCCTTCAGCGACCTGACCGTCTACACCGAGGTTCTGCAGGACACCATGCTCGATCTCTTCGACTCGGGCAAGCTGAAAGCCGCCTCTTCCTGCTCCCTCTCCCTGTCTGAGAACCCGGGCTTCCCCCGCTTCTTTGAGAACTGGGACAAGTATGCGGACAAGATCACCCTGCGCCCCCTGTCCATCTCCAACGCTCCCGAGCCGATCCGGCGTCTGGGGTGCATCGCCATGAACACCCCCGTCGAGTTCGACATGTACGCCCACGCCAACTCGACCCTCGTCGGCGGCACCCGGATGATCAACGGCCTCGGCGGCTCCGGCGACTTCCTGCGCAACGGCTTCCTGAAGATCATGCACTCGCCGTCGACCCGCCCTTCGAAGACCGACCCCCAGGGCATCACCTGCGTCGTTCCGAAGGCACCGCACATCGACCACACCGAGCACGACCTCGACTGCGTCGTCACCGAGCAGGGCCTGGCCGACCTGCGCGGCCTGGCTCCGAAGGACCGCGCACAGAAGATCATCAACACCTGCGCGCACCCCGAGTACAAGCCGATCCTCCAGGAGTACTTCGACATGGCCAAGAAGGAGTGCCTGGCCAAGGGCATCGGCCACGAGCCGCAGCTCTTCGACCGCTGTTTCAAGATGCAGCAGAACCTGGCCAAAAACGGCACCATGAAGATCAAGAGCTGGGACATCAACATCGATCTCTGCGAATAAGGATCGACCTGTCCCATTGATGAACGAAGAGGCCCGCCGGTCAAAACCGGCGGGCCTCTTCATTTATGTACCCGGCAATGAAAGGTGGGAAATCCGATGCGGAACCAAGGATCAATGCGGACAAGGTAATTAGCTGTCCCGCTCGTATATGGTCTCCCCCCGCTTTGCAAGGGCTTGTGAACTGAATGACAGGGACAGGATTGCTGCCGTATATCCGGCCTCTCTGTGAGAGAACTCAATCTCT